>NZ_CP194038.2:4812500-5062896 GCF_050870855.2 Agarivorans sp. QJM3NY_30
AGCCATGATCAAACTCTTCAATCAAAGTTTTTTCGCTCAAAGTAAATACTGAAATTATTACTGTTAAAACAGTGTGTCACTCCAGTCCACTTAAGCTAATTTTTTTCGCTTAGTGCTCTGTGAGTGCTCACACAGATTGCTTGATAAATTGTTAAAGAGCGTTGCTTCTTGCGAAGCGAGGTGCGCATTCTACGCCATCCTCGGTGACTGTCAACCGCTTTTTTCAATCTTTTCCGAAGAAGTTTCCTAAGGAAAGTTTGAAGCGTTTAACCGTCGCTAATAAAGCCTCAGGCCTTACCAACCCTGACCGCTTGCTGCTGCGCTATTGCGTGCTGCCCGCCGTGTCAGTGGAGTCGCATTATAGGGATCCGAGTTTTTAGCGCAAGTGTTTTTTGAATAAAAACGTAAAAATGTGACTTTATGGCGAAAAAAGGCACGAAGAGCTTATTATTCATACTTTAAATGCCGATTGAAGGCCGAAATGAGCTAATTTGGACACTACAATTAGATACTGTGATATCTGTTTATCTTAACTTCGACATCGGTATTCACTATTGGCTTTCTTGGCGACGCTCATCCATTAGTCTTAAATTTCCTTTCTGATACAGTGCAACACTTTGTATTCAACGAGGGATAACGTAAGCTGGGAGCCAATCGTAATGGCAACAATGAGTGGAGATTGCAATGACCATTAAATCCTTTTCAGGCTATAGCCCGATTCTCGGCAAAGAAGTCTGGGTCGATCCTAGCGCTGTTCTATATGGTGAGATCAAACTTGGTGATGACGTAAGTATCTGGCCCTTGGTCGCCGCTCGAGGTGATGTGAACCATATTCATATAGGTGCTCGCTCGAATATACAGGATGGCAGTGTTTTACATGTCACCCGAAAAACTGAGAACCCACCCGATGGTTTCCCTCTACTCATCGGAGAAGATGTCACAGTAGGCCATAAAGCAATGTTACATGGTTGTACTATTGGTAATCGAGTATTAGTTGGGATGGGTGCCATCGTATTAGATGGGGTCGTAGTAGAAGACGAGGTAATGATCGGTGCCGGCAGTTTAGTCCCGCCAAATAAACGTTTAAGCTCTGGTTATCTTTATATAGGAAGTCCAGCCAAACAAGCTCGCCCACTAAGTGAAAAAGAAAAGGCTTTTTTAAGCGAATCCGCACAAAACTACGTACGCTTAAAACAGCAATATCTTGAGAATTAAACTTAACTGCTCCTAAGCTTGGGAGACGTTGCATGATTGTACACAGCGAACAATCCCGAGCTCAGGCTAAATAACAAGGTCGCCGTTGGGTTCGAAATCTTCTTGTTGTAGTTTCTGCTCTAACAGATCTTCAATATCAAACTGAACACTGTGATAAGCCTCCAACATTTTCGCATCATTATTCAAGGGTAAACCGACCAAGTGCTCTAAAGTACTTTTACGCACCGCGCACATTATCTTCGCCCCCATCACTTGAGCCGTAAACTCTACTCGCTGATTGACAGACTGCCAGTGCTGGTCGTCACCAATAATAATTGCTTGATTCATAAATCGCTTACTCCTAGTGACACTTGTTTTGTTTTATCGATTTGTTTTAAAGTGTTGTCATTGTTAACACAAACTGCAAGTGAATATTAAATGATTACATGGCAATGGTTGAGCTTCGAACAATTAACTAATCAGCAACTCTATCAGGTGCTGGAGCTCAGAGAGTCGGTGTTTGTGGTCGAACAAAATTGTCCCTATCAAGACGCCGATGGCAAAGATCCGGAAGCTTGGCACCTATTGGGCAGCACCCGCCAGCAACAGTTACTTTGTTATGCTCGAGTATTTGAGCCTAGCCCATTAACGGCTAGTATTGGCCGAGTGGTCATCGCAGCCTCTGCCCGAGGGGACGGCCTAGGGCAGCAATTGATGCAACAAGCGATTGATTTTTGTCAGCAGCGTTGGCCACAAGCGCAGATTGCTATTTCGGCGCAACGCTATTTGGAAGATTTCTATCAAAAACTTGGTTTTGAAATCTGTAGCGAACCCTATCTAGAAGATGATATTCCTCACATCGGTATGCAATTTAGCGCAACCGCTTAGTCGTTTTTCTTCTTGGTTCTCACCTATCGTTGACTAACAACTTAAATTTCGTCTAAGTTCACGTAATACTTGGCGTGCTCCAGGTCGGATACCACGCCAAATAACAAAACTCTCGGCGGCTTGTCCCACTAGCATGCCTAAACCGTCCACCACCTTAGCTGCGCCATGGCGAATCGCCCAAGCATTAAATGCAGTCATTTGCGCAGAATAAGTCATGTCATAACACAACAGTTTGGAATGAATGAGCTCAGCGCTTACCGCTGGTAGCTCTCCAGCAAGACCCGCTGAGGTTGAATTAATGATAATATCAAACTTCCCACTGAGCTGCTCAAATGAGCAAGCACGAACTTCACCAAACTCCGCAAAGCGCTGCGCCAAAGTTTCAGCCTTACTCAAAGTACGGTTAGCAATAAGCACTTCATTGGGTTGCTCTAACAGCAAGGGATGTAGCACGCCACGCGCCGCTCCACCTGCGCCTAACAATAAGATGCGTTTATATTTGAGCTCACCGAAGTTGGACAGTAAATCTGCCACCAAGCCCGCGCCATCGGTATTATCTCCCAAAATCACACCATCGTCGGTCCGCTTGAGGGTATTCACCGCGCCCGCTAATAAGGCTCGTTGGGAATATTGCTCAGCCGCTTGATAAGCTTGCTCCTTAAAAGGGGCGGTGATATTGCAACCTTTACCGCCATCTAACCAAAATTGCTGAAGCGCGACGGCAAAACCATCAAGGGCTGGTTCAATCGCCTTATAAACCAGAGCTTGCTGAGTTTGTTGAGCAAATAAAGTATGAATGAAGGGAGATTTTGACTGACGGATTGGATTGCCAAATACTGCGTATAAATCCATGTTGAACGCTACTTAAAGAAAACATAATTGCACCTTAACAAGGCTACACAGAAATGCCAAAGTGCAATGGTTTAAAATAACAAAAAAAGCAGCTTACGCTGCATTATTTTAGTCTTCACCGTCTAGATCGGCAGTGCTAACATCCTCCACATCATCATCGCCATCGTCACTATCTACCACTCTAGCCTGAGCTTTCGGTGGATTACTGACTAAACCATGAAAGGCTTTACGCCCAGTAAGCTTTTTATACTTCAACCATAGTTTTTGCTCTGCTGTTTCCGGCTCAGCTTCGCTACGACATACCGCGATAAAGGCTTGTTCAACTTCGTCTTGTGGTTCCCGAAGAGACTCATCCAACTCTTTGAAAGCGTAACCACAACGCTCTAACAACTCAGCTTCTTTAATGGTAAAAGCACCACTACGAGAAAAACCACGGCGAAAATGTTTATCATCTGAAAATCGACGTTTTGCTAAAAACGATCCATTCATAGCTTAAAATCCAACTAATAAAAAAATCATTAAAGTTAACTTGATGGGGACCACCCAACAGTTAAAATAATTAATCTAAAGTCGGCATTCTTGCAAGAATTTAAATCATTTTTTTAAGATAAATTATGCTTTTAGTCTGAGCCAATCTCTGGCAACCAAATAACGTTGGTATAATTGCTGTTCAGCACTCCCCGGCGAAGGCTGCCAGTTGTAACGCCATCGAACCAAAGGCGGTAAAGACATCAAAATGGATTCAGTACGGCCCCCCGATTGCAAGCCAAACAAAGTGCCACGATCATAGACTAAGTTAAACTCAACATAGCGTCCCCGTCGATACAGCTGGAAATCTCGTTGTTGTTCAGTAAACGGAAGCGCTTTACGACGCTCAACTATCGGCAAATAAGCCTTGAGAAATCCTTCGCCGACCGCTCGAGTAAAAGCAAAACTTTGCTCAAAGCTGGGAGTATTTAAGTCATCAAAAAACAAACCGCCAATTCCACGTGTTTCATTTCGATGTTTCAAAAAGAAATAACGGTCACACCAAGCCTTATATTTCGGATAAACATCATCCCCAAAGGGTTGGCACAAATCCGCCGCTGTTTGGTGCCAGCTAATACAGTCTTCATCGAAACCATAGTAAGGCGTTAAATCAAAACCACCACCAAACCACCAGATCGGCGCCTCGCCCTCTTTTTCAGCAACAAAAAAGCGTACGTTGGCATGAGATGTGGGCAACATGGGGTTGTTCGGGTGAATGACTAACGAAACCCCCATCGCCTCAAAGTGTCGACCCGCCAGTTCTGGCCGCTGGGCAGTGGCCGAAGCTGGCATTTGTTGCCCACAAACATGAGAAAAGTTAACGCCTGCTTGCTCAAACACCGCACCGTCACTCAATACGCGAGTTCGACCCTCCCCCGTTAAGCCTTGATGTTCAGCTGGATCGCGTTGCCAATCATCGTGAAGGAAAACAGCCTCACCATCTTGCAACTCTAATTGTTGACATATAGTTTGTTGTAGTTGCAGCAGAAACTGACGTACCGCTTCAATATTCACATCTTGCATCGTACTTCCTTACACGAGTCCTAAGGGCGTAACAGCGCACCAGTTTTAATGTCTAAAATTTGGCTCGTTTGTTCAGCACCGCCTAAGGCACCATCTAAGACCAAATCAACACCTTGTAAATGAGCCGCATTAACCGCTGTTAAGGCAGGAGGTTCACCACTATAGTTGGCTGAAGTTGAGACCAGAGGCTTGCCCCATTGCTGGCATAAGCTTTCAACCACTGGATGACGAGTTATCCGCACCGCGACCGTATTAAATTGTCCACAGATCCAAGCAGGTGTCTTGTCCGATACCGGGACCAACCAAGTCGTAGGGCGAGCCTGTCGGCTTAACAACTTCTGCCGCTGTGACGAGCTTAGCCCTGCGTAGTCAATATAGGGTAACAAAGGCGCTAAGCTAGCAGCCAACAAAATAAGGCCCTTCTCAACAGGTCGACACTTAATCTCTAAAATTTTCTGTACTGCGACTTGATTATCGGGATCGCACCCCAAACCAAACACCGCTTCGGTAGGATAAGCAATCACAGCGCCTTGCTGTAGGGCGAGCACAGCTTGGTTGACATCGAAACTGATGGCTGCTGGAAGTAGGGGTTCTGTTGTCATTACTCTTTTACTTTCACTAGGCTATGAATTAATAAAAATTGTAAGGCGGCGCAAACCACCACCGAAGGCCCTGCTGGGGTATCTTGATACCAAGATAAACATAAGCCAAACAGCACTGAAATCGCCCCAAACAAGATAGCTAAGAGCGCCATTTGCTCGGGAGAGCGACTTAAACGTCTTGCCGTAGCAGCCGGAATCAACAACAAAGAGCTAATAATTAGAGCACCAACGATCTTCATCGCAATGGCAATGACCAACGCTAACAACAGCAATAATAAAGCCCGCATTAATCCGATATTAACACCTTCTACTTCAGCTATTTGCTCATTCACCGTCGCCGACAATAAGTTGTTCCACTGACTGAGTAACAGCGCAAGAACTAACGCGCCGCCACCCCAAATCCATAATAAATCTTGGTGGGTGACCGCAAGCAAATCACCGAACAAATAGGCCATTAAATCGACTCGCACATTATCCATCAAAGCCACCACGACTAAGCCCAAAGATAATGCCGAATGCGCCATAATACCCAGCAAAGTATCACTGGCGAGTTGCTTGTAGCGCTGCAAGGATAATAAGATAATCGCCAATGTCACTCCGCTAATCACCACCGCGAAGACCGGATTAATCTGCAACCATAGACCTAAAGCCAAACCCAACAGAGAAGCATGCGCTAAAGTATCACCAAAATAAGCAAGTCTGCGCCACACCATAAACGAGCCTAAAGGGCCTGCTAATACCGCAATACCTAAGCCTGCGAGCAGGGCATTAATTAAAAAATCGTCCATGGTTTAACTATTCTCTTCGGTCGATGCGTGGTGCTGATGATCTTGTTCATCACACACATGATGATGAGTATAAACGGCCAATTGCTGGCGTTCATTGTGGGCAAATAAGCGGGCAAACTCGGGATGTTGAGCGACACTTTCCGGCTCTCCATGACAACAAACATGGTGATTTAAGCAAATCACATGGTCAGTTCCGGCCATCACTAAATGTAGATCATGCGACACCAGCAATACACCACAGTTAATTTGTTGTGCGATATCAGCAATCAACTGATAGAGTTCAATTTGCCCACTAATATCAACCCCTTGTACGGGTTCATCCAATACCAACAATTGTGGTTCGCCTAACAGCGCGCGCGCCAACAATACCCGTTGTAACTCACCGCCCGACAAACGAACAATTTGTCGGGTCAACAAACCATCAATACCCAACTGTCGAATGACTCGACTCAAATCTTGTTTAGAATAATGTCGAGCCAATTTTAAAAAGCGCTCAACCGTTAACGGAAAGGATTCATCAAGATTAATCTTTTGCGGTACATACCCAATGCGCAACTTAGTCGCTTTAGTTATATTGCCAGAATCGGCCCGCAACAAACCTAAAATCACTTTCACCAGCGTACTTTTACCGGCGCCATTTGGACCAATCAGCGTCGTAATCTGGCCGCGATTGAGCTCCAGCGAGACATGATCTAATACCAGCCGCTGATCAAAACTAACGCATACATTGCTTAATGAAAGTAAGGTGGTCAATACCAAAATCCTATGATTAAATCTAACGTAAAACCCCAATGGGGTTTCATCAAGGGCGCGCTATTCTACACTAGATGTTACACTATCGTATTATTTTACTAAATCATCTCGAATAGCCTACATGCGTAAACTGATCTTTGCTTTATTGTTAATCGCCACGCCCACATGGGCAACCAACGCGAATATTTTAGTCAGTATTAAACCCTTGCAACTATTGATTAGTAGCCTGACCGAAGGCGAACAGACAGTAGAGTATTTAATTAGCCCTAACGTGTCACCACATGACTACGCATTACGTCCCTCGGATGTAAGACGGATCCGTCAAGCCGACTTAGTGATATGGGTGGGCGACGAACTGGAACCTTTCTTAAGTAAACCGCTAAGCCAGACCCAACGTGCTCAACTGGCATTACTTGAACTAAAGGATTTACAACTAATTAGTGGTGAAAAGGCCCACCAACAGCATCAACACGCGGAACATCACCATGAGGTTGACCCACATATTTGGCTTGGCCCCGCCGAAAGTCGCGTCATAGCAAAAGCAATAACTGAACAACTGATCAAATTCAATCCTGAGCAACGTATCCATCTACAGCAGCAATTACAGCGCTTTAACCAACGCTTAGATCAGCTCAACAAGAAAATTGACCAGCAGCTAAGGCCCGTCAAGCAACAGGGTTACTTTGTGTTTCACGATGGCTACAGTTACTTCGAGCGACAGTTTAAATTAAACCGTTTAGGAGAGTTCACCATTAACCCACAACGTAGACCCGGTGCCAAAACGCTACAATACATACGCCAAAATCTAGAGCAAGGTTCAGCTCAGTGTATTTTTGCCGAGCCGCAATTTGATGGTGCGCTACTGCATACTATTAGCGAAGATAGCGGTGCAAAGATCGGCCTGTTGGATCCCTTAGGCATCGCCGTTGTACCAAACGCTCAGAGCTACTTTCAATTACTGCAAAATATGGCCGATGCATACCGCAATTGCTTAAGCAGCGAACAAGCGTAATTTACCAGCATCAAAAAGGAGTCTCGGCTCCTTTTTGATTCAAATCGTTATTTATATCACTCGAGAAAACTGCTGGCGCCGTGCCTGACTGCGGAAGTAGACATCAAAACACATACAAATATTTCGAATTAATAAGCGCCCCTTATCGGTAACGACTAAGATTTGTCCATTTAGCTGTACTAAATCATCATCCAAAAATCCCTGCAATAACTTCAAGTCTTCTGCAAAATACTGCTCAAACTTCAAATCAAACAGTCGCTCAATCTCAGCAAAATCCAATTTAAAATTACAAATCAGTTTTTTAATCAACTCGCGACGGATCAAATCATCTTGCGTCAAAGCAATACCTTTCCACTGAGCATGGCCTAAACGATCCATTTGAGCGTAGTAAGTCTTCAACTCTTTTTGATTTTGGCTGTAAGCATCCCCTAACATTGAAATCGAAGAAACGCCTAAACCCAATAAATCAGCTTCGCCTTGGGTCGTATAACCTTGAAAGTTACGATGTAAATTACCTTTGCTCTGAGCGATTGCCAGCTCATCATCAGGCTTGGCAAAATGATCCATTCCAATAAATTGATAACCATGCTTTACAAGAAACTCAATACTGTCACGTAAAATGCCTAAACGCTCATCACTACTCGGAAGTGCCGTTTCATCGATCTTTCTTTGGGCCGCAAAACGACTCGGCAGATGCGCATAGTTAAATACCGATAAACGGTCGGGATCTAACTCGATCACCCGCGCTAAAGTCTGATTAAAACTGTGGCGAGTCTGATGGGGTAAGCCATAAATTAAATCAATATTAACCGAACGAAAACCAAGCTGTTTAGCACGCGCCACTAAGGCAAAAATAAAACGCTCATCTTGCTCTCGATTCACCGCTTGCTGTACCTGCTTATTGAAGTCTTGCACGCCTAAGCTAATCCGGTTAAAACCTAGTTCAGCGAGTAAATCAATGGTCGACAGTTCGATTTCCCGAGGATCAACTTCAATGCTAATTTCAGCGTCTTCAGCAAATTGAAACTGTTTATGTAAGATGGCCGTCAAGCGTTTCAGTTGTTCAGCTTGAAGATAGGTCGGCGTACCTCCTCCCCAATGCATTTGACTCACCAAACGCTGTTGGAAACGTGGTGCGCGTAGCAAAATCTCTTGCTCTAAATAATCGAGATAAATATCAGCCTTATGCTGGTGGCGAGTAATCAGCTTATTACAACCACAGTAATAACAAAGCTTATGGCAGAACGGGATATGTAAATAGAGTGATAAATTTCGATTTGGAAACTTTTCGCAGGCAATATTAAACTGTGCCTCTGCGAAGTCTTCACTAAACTCTAAGGCCGTAGGATAAGAGGTATAACGCGGCCCAGAATAATTATACTTTTCAATGAGTGACTGATCCCAGTCAACACCTAATATGGCCATCCGATCTTCTCCTAGAGCGTATCTATGTTAAGTTGGGCGATTACTTTAGCTTCTTGTAAGATCTGTTGCTCTAAAGCTTGTTCGTGAGCTTCGCGATGCTGATCTTGACGTTTGCGCTGCGGCAAAGGTAAGCGATTTCGAGCCTCATGAGTGGGTAACTCATTGATCGCATCATACAATTGAAACACCGCAGGAAAGCGCTGCGACCAATCGATCAGCTTAGGCGTTTGCAGCGCCACTAACAGATTACACAGACGAATTACGCCTTCCGATAAGCCACAGCGTTGCTGCTGCATCGCGATTGCAATATAACTAATATCGCTCAATAAGCGTTGGTTGCGTTTGACAACGGCTTGTTTAATCACTTTATTTTGACCAAATAAACGTCCAACCAACAAAGCGGCATACACCGCCAAGGCCACAATAATAAGCGCCGCAATCAGCAACAGCCAAAACATCGTTGTTAATCCTTATATTGATCCAAGGACGCGCTATTTAGCGAACGCCATAACTGCTCATCTTCGTCTAAAGCGTCCGCCTCTTCGGCATCTTCAACCAGACCCAATTCGGCCAATAATTCAGCATGGCGAGCCAGCTGTAAATCAAGCCACTGCTGATCTTGTTTACTAATACTCCCCCCCTCATCCAAGATATCGATGAGGCTTTCTAAGCGGGGATCCGCTTCTAAGTTTGCCAATTCTTTTTCTGGGCTTAAAACCACTTTTTTCTTGGTAGGTTTCGCGGCCGGCTTACGCGCCTGAGGAGCCTCAACACCTAAGGCGACTGGCGTCTTACTGCCAAGCCGTGCGTCTTGCTTTTCGACCGCTTGACTTTGATGACTGCTCGCCTCAGCGATCTGCTGACGACTCCCAGAAGCCTTACCCTTACCAATGGTGACCCGATCGGGAACAGCCACACGCTTAGCTTTAAAGTCAGGATCTTTACGCATCCCAATTAAGCCGCCTTTACGATTTTTTTTACCTCTAGCCATCTTCTTTACCTTTTAAACGGTCTGAAATAGGGCCACATCTGGGCCGACTATTTGCAATTGAAACTGATAGTGTTCCGCCAACCAGCACAACGTATTATCACTATAAAACGCAAGGTGCGTGGGATCATTCTTGTAATGCCACTGCGGGAACACCTCGGTTCCCCAATGACGTTTTGTCATTACCGCTAACAATCCCGGTTTATCCACTAACGACAGCAGTTGTTTCCAAGCACTTGCTGGAAAATTGAAATGTTCAACAACTTCGGTACAGGTCACAAAGCGATAACGTTGCTGTAAATACTGTGCCTCTGGATAGTATATAGGATCATAGTTGAGTAAGTGATGACCCGCCTGCGCCAACAATAACGATAGAGCCGGACCCGGCCCACAGCCAAAATCTAGCCCGACGGCCGAGTCATCTAAGGCCGCAATGACTGGCTCACTCACTCGCCGCAAAAAAGATAAATATCCAGCATCCTGAGGATCGTTATGATGCAAGTCATACTGAGCTTTTTCCGCCAAAGGACTTAAGTGATCATTAGGATCGACAAAAATGAGATCACAACGTGAGCAATGCCAATATTGGCGGCGTTTATCACGATAAAAATCGTTCGCAGAAACAGCACTGCAGAGTGGACATTTCACCGCTTAACACCTCGCCTATTTTTTAGGGGCGCAAGTGTAACACTTAGAATTAAGATGGCGAATAATAAATCAGGAAGAACGGAGTAGCGCCAGCTACTCCTTGTGGGATTAGTGCAAACCACCCAGATATTGCGACAAAATTTCGATATCTTTATCCGTCAGTTTGGCTGCGATATCACGCATCATACCATTCGGGTCGTTATTACGCGTACCACTTCGGAAACTTTCTAACTGGGTCTTCAAGTAAGTCGCATATTGTGATGAGATACGCGGAAACTTAGCTAAGTCATGACCAACACCACGAGGACCGTGACAGGCCGTACAGGCTGTAATACCACGCTCCAAATCACCTCCCATATATAGCTTTTTACCAGCATCCACATATTCTGGAGCTGTGGTATTGGGGCTCATCGGCTGGCTCGAGAAATAAGCGGCCAAATCTTGCATATCTTGCTCGGAAAGCGGCATCGCCATACCACCCATCACCGGGTTACTACGCCCTTCTCCACCAGTTGCCGCAGCCTTAAAGTTTTCTAACTGCTTCACAATGTATCCAGCGTGCTGGCCTTCTAATTTGGGGTAGCCTAAGGCCTCGCCCTGATCATTATGACAAGCTTTACAGGTCGCAGCCTTTTGCTCCCCAGCCGTAGCATCTCCCTTTGCCCATACCGGACTGGCTACACCCGCCACTAACATTAACACTAAGGTAAGTTTTTTCATGACATTCCATTTATTAGTATTATTCCAAACCACACACACTGGCGCCCGTGATACACTTAGCTAGCCCAGTAACGGCATATTTTACACAATTTTACCAAAAACGTAATGTATTACCCCAAATTCCTGTGAGAGCTTAACTTAACCATGGCGCAATATCATTTTCAAAACACCCACTTCATTACCAGCGCTCCTAACATTCAGGCAATGCCTGAGGACAGCGGAATTGAAATCGCCTTTGCTGGCCGCTCCAATGCGGGAAAATCCAGTGCGCTGAATGCCCTCTCCCGACAAAAAAGCTTAGCCCGAACCAGTAAAACCCCAGGGCGAACCCAACTCATCAATGTATTTGAACTGAGTGAAGGCGTTCGTTTAATCGATTTACCTGGCTATGGATTTGCCCAAGTGCCCGAAGAAGTGAAGAGACAATGGCAAAAATCTTTGTCTGAGTATTTGCAAGAACGGCAAAGCCTGAAAGGGATCGTGGTATTAATGGATATTCGCCATCCCTTCAAAGATACCGACCGCAGCTTAATACAATGGGCAGTTGAGTCTAACATTCCGGTACTCGCACTCTTAACCAAATCGGACAAACTCAAACAAGGTGCACGCAAAACAGCGGTATTACAAGGCCGAGCACTCGCAGCAGAGTTTGGTGGAGAGGTGCGTGTGGAAGCTTTTTCTTCTCTGAAAAAACAGGGTCTAGATTTACTGCAAAACAGCCTAGTGACTTGGTTCGACCAACATAGCCAAGAACAAGCCGAATAAAAATACTCAGGCACCTTTATTGACGCTTCAGTAGGGTTCGTCTTATACCCAACAATCAGATACGAGATAGGCCAATAGCTCTAAGACTGGCGGCCTATCTTCATTTATTCGCGACGAACAAGCAGCCAGCAAAAATCTACAGCATCAAATTTCGCTCAAAAAAAAAGCCCCATCATCTGATGAGGCATACTAAGAAAAGAATTCTTAAAAACTGAAAGCACTATTCCAATTGCATAAATTAAGACTGCGCCAAAAATAATAAGTTCACACTAATTCATAAAAACTTTCCATTTCTTTCTTTTTAACCCTCTGAGTAGCCAGAGATAAACATCCATTTGTCGCCAATACATCACAACGACCACTTAATTTTATAAATCAGCAGTTTCATGCCATCAGCAAAAACTCAAGCAAATATGTAATTTAGCAACGAATAATAAGGAATTTATAAACAAACAATGGGAATAAAAGAATAAATGGTAAAAATCTGGGGTCGGTTCACGTTTTAGATAAAAAAACGCCTCGACATAAACTGTCGAGGCGGCAAAATAGCCTTTTTCAACTACGTGAAATAAAGGTCTGAAAGATAGAACATCTTACCTCTGTACCCTACGACTCTTACTCTAGAGCAATACCGCCGAAAAATAAAGCACTTTTTGTAATGAAATTTCACATTTACACAAATAGAAGTGATTTAATTACCTGAAAACGTTTTCTGAATTACAAAAATCAATGCCGCCAAATTTCAAAAAAAAGGAGGCCTAGGCCTCCTTGATCAAATATTTCTATAATTTAGTGTGCTTCATCCCAATTATCCCCCACCCCCGCTTCGGCAATCAAAGGTAAGTCGAGGGTCACCGCCTGCTCCATTAACTGGGTTAACTTCGGAACGACCCGCTCCAATTCACTTTCTAGAACCTCGAATACCAATTCATCATGAACCTGCATCAACATTTTGCAATGTTCGCTCGCTTGAGTTGTTAACCACTGGGCGACCGCTATCATTGCCTTTTTAATAATGTCAGCGGCGGTGCCTTGCATCGGTGCATTCACAGCGGCTCGCTCAGCAGCCTTCTTACGCATACCGTTACGCGAGTTAATTTCAGGCAGGTATAAACGTCGACCAAATAGGGTTTCGACATAACCATGCGCTTGGCAGAAATCACGGGTGGTATCCATATAGACCAGTACTCCAGGATAACGCTCGAAATAGCGGTCCATATAAGCTTGCGCATCACCGCGAGCAATCCCGAGCTGCTTGGCGAGGCCAAAAGCACTCATGCCATAAATCAACCCAAAATTAATTGCTTTAGCACTGCGTCGTTCATCGGCGCTGACCGATTCCAAAGCCTTACCGAAAACTTCGGCCGCAGTCGCCCGGTGAATATCTTCGCCGGCAGCAAAGGCCTTGAGTAAACCTTTATCTTGAGAAAGATGGGCCATAATTCGCAGCTCAATTTGCGAATAATCGATAGCCACCAGCTTATAACCCTCGGCAGGGATAAAGGCCTGACGAACTTTACGCCCCTCTTCATGACGGATCGGAATATTCTGTAAATTAGGATCGGTGGATGAGAAGCGTCCAGTGGCTGTTACTGCTTGATGATAAGAAGTGTGCACACGACCGGTACTTGGTTCCACCATTTTTGGCAATTTGTCGGTGTAAGTTGACTTCAATTTAGACAAGCTACGATATTCCAAAATAACCTTGGGTAGTGCATAGTCCAGCGCCAGTTCCTGCAATACCTCTTCGGCGGTTGAGGGCGCACCTTTAGGGGTTTTCTTCACCACCGGTAACTGCATCTTGTCGAATAGGATGGTTTGTAATTGCTTCGGAGACCCTAGATTAAACGCTTCCCCAGCCAAGTCATGAGCCTGCTTTTCGAGACTATCAATGCGCGCAGCCAGTGATAAACTGTGCTTGGCCAAAAGCGCGCTATCAATCCGCACCCCTTGCCGCTCGGTTTGTGAAAGAATCGACACCAGGGGAACTTCCACTTCCTCAAACAACTGCTTCAACTTTGGTAACTGCTCTAACTGGGGCCATAAAGCCTGATGCAGACGCAAGGTAATATCGGCATCTTCGGCGGCATAGGGAGCAGCTACATCTAATTCAATCTGGTTGAAGGTTAGTTGTTTGGCACCTTTACCAGCAATATCTTCAAACTTAATGGTTTTATGCTGCAAGTATTGCAACGATAAGGAGTCCATATCGTGGCGAGTAATGGTGCTGTTGAGCACATAGGATTCCAACATCGTGTCGAACCGGATCCCCTGTAAATTGATGTCGTAGCGGGCCAAGACACTGGCATCATATTTTAAATTTTGCCCAACTTTAGATTTATTGGGATCTTCCAATAAAGGTTTTAACTGGGCCAATACCCAACCACGATCCAATTGCGCCGGTGCATCTAAGTAGTCGTGGGCCAAAGGTAAATATGCAGCACAGCCTGCTTCCACCGCAAACGATAAACCAACCAGTTCTGCCTGCATATAATTGAGTGAGGTCGTCTCGGTATCAAGCGAAATCAGCTCGGCCTGTTCCAGCTTGCTCAGCCAATCACTAAACTGCTGTTCACTGAGAATGGTTTGATAATCCCCAGTAAGAGGCTGTACCACCGCTTGGTTTGCCACATCACTCGCTTGAGCCCCCCCAGAGCCAGCACTGTCTTTATCTAAAACTTCACTAAGCCAACGTTTAAATTCTAGCTGGCCAAATAGAGCAATCAGCGCATCTTTATCTTCCGGGCTGCGACTCATATCATCCATGCTGAAGCCAACCTCAACATCGCACTTAATGGTTGCCAATAAATAAGATAAACGCGCCTCTTCAGCATGCTCGCGCAGTTTTTTGGGCATGCTTTTAGAGCCCCTAAAACCTAAGGGGGCCACCGCGTCTGGGTCGGCTAACAAAGCTTCGACACCGCCAATGCCTTGTAACATGGCCAGCGCGGTTTTCTCGCCAACCCCAGGTAAACCGGGAATGTTATCGACTTTATCGCCCATCAGCGCCAAATAGTCGATAATGAGCTCTGGCGCGACCCCAAATTTTTCAATCACTCCCTCTCGATCCATCACAGTATCAGTCATGGTATTAATCAGAGTGATATTTTGATCGACCAGCTGAGCCATATCTTTATCACCGGTACTAATCAATACGGCTTTGTTTTCAGCGGAGGCCTGTTTGGCTAAGGTTCCAATGACATCGTCTGCTTCCACCCCAGAAATCGCCAAAAGAGGCAAACCCATAGCTTTAATCACCGCATGTAAAGGCTCAATTTGGCTACGTAAATCGTCAGGCATTGATGGGCGATTTGCTTTATAGTCGCTATAGATCTCATCGCGAAAAGTCTTACCCTTAGCGTCAAAAACCACCACGATGTGTTCAGGCTGAAACTGCCTCAGCAAGCTACGCAGCATATTAATCACACCATAGACCGCGCCGGTTGCTTCACCTTTAGAATTCGTCAGATGAGGGGGTGAATAATATGCACGGTACAAATAAGAAGAGCCATCTACTAATACCAGAGGCTGCTCAGGGAGGGTCGCCATAAGCTTGATCCATAGTTCAATTTTTAATTGCGCACGATGATGCCACAGCCACCTAAAATGCACCAGAGCTAAGCCCTTAGCCAGAGAATAAATTGTGGATAAGTCTGTTGACAAACAGCAATAATTCTCTCGCAAAAATAGAAGCAAGATAAAGGCTATAGAAATAAACCACTATTAACAACAGGTTATGTAAAAACAAACAGGAAGATCTGGAGCGGTGAATACTTTTCCTAATGTGGAAAACATCATTCCATGACGCTGTTTTTGCAAACTGACTGAGCAATAATTAAACAAGCTAAGCTAGGCAGGTGGGTAAATATAGAAGATTACTCTCGGGCAAACCTTGGATTAGATCACAATTTGACCAGCTAAAAATATTATTTTTTTAAGTTAAGTTGGCATGCTCTAAGGCGACCAATAATGGTGCGCAACTTGCGGGAAATTGCAATAAATTGGCGCACTCAAACCAACAACTGTCACTCAAAAGATCATAGCGCCACCACCACAATTGCTGTTCAAGATAAAACCCTAGTACTTGCCAATCGGCACCCTGTTCGTTAAACGACTCAGCCCATCCATGCTGTTCAATAAATTGACGAGCAAAAGCCATGAAGTTCTGCTCAGTTAGCTGATGTTGCAGATTAATCGCACCATGTTCACTCAGTATCTGGTATGCCTTGATCAACTGCTGCATGAGATTTCCAGACACTTGCCCCAATGTGGTGGCGGGGCTGCAAAACGCTCGGCGTTTTTCTGAGGATTAAAGGGTTGGCTTAAGATTTGATGCAGCGTTTGCAACTCCGAATAATCTCCAGCTTCGGCAGCTGTGATCGCTTGTTGCGCGAGATAATTACGCAATACATATAAAGGCACATGTTGTTGGATAGCCTCACAGCGCTGTGCTTCGTCTCGCTCCGCCTCGGCGCAGCGCGCCCGATAAGTCGCTAACCAAGCTTGCCAAGGTTCGCCTAGTAAAGTTGGCAACTCGGCCATCGGTTGGGCTAAACTGCGTAAACTGGAATGATAATCCAAACCTTGCTGCGCCATTAAACTGAGCACACCGGAAAGCAAAGATTCGTCTTGATCTTGCCACTGTGACAATCCCAACTTATTGAGCATAAATATCTGATAATGTTGATTAATTACTCGCTGATAACGTAACCACAGAGCCTCACTTTGGTGACTGGGAACATAATCCGACAAGGCTTGAGCTAAACGCTGCAAGTTCCACAAGCCTACCGCAGGCTGCTGATCGAAGGCATAACGGCCATGATGATCACTGTGATTACAAATATGCCGCGGATTAAAATCATCCAGAAAACCGTAAGGACCATAATCGATGGTTAAACCCAAGATCGACATGTTATCGGTATTCATCACGCCATGGCAAAAACCTTCAGCCTGCCATTTAGCGATCATTAGAGCAGTGCTATCAACCACCTGCTGCAACATCGCCAACACTGGATTAGACTGCTTTAAACAATCACTAAAATAATGCTCTAAACAAAAGTCGATCAGCCGTTTGAGTAGGCCGGATTGCTGCTGATAATAAAGGTATTCAAAATGACCAAAGCGAATATGACTAGGCGCGAAGCGCAGCAACATAGCTTCTTTTTCCAAACGCTCTCGGCGCACTTTGCCTCCACCAACTCCGAGGCTTAGCGCTCGGGTGGTGGCGATCCCCAAGGCCGCCATGGCTTCACTGGCCAAAAACTCGCGGATACTGGAACGCAATACCGCTTTGCCATCACCTTGTCGTGAGAAAGGGGTTAAACCCGAGCCCTTCAGTTGCAGCTCCCAGTGCTCTCCCTGTGGCGTTTTCAGTTCACCCAATAATAAAGCGCGACCATCACCCAATTGTGGAGAATACCCCCCGAACTGATGGCCCGCATACACCGTAGAAACCGGGTCCATCCCGTCAACCAGTAATTGTCCTGCCGTTAATCCCAAACCCTGTTCACTAGCCATAAAGTTCGCATCCAAAGCTAACAACTGGCAACTCTGTTGACTAACGATCACCATCTCTGGCTCACTCAAAGCTGTTGGCTGTTGCTGATGGCATAGCTCGGGAAGCGCTTGGGCAAAGCGATTTACAAACTCCATATAGCTCCTTCTCTATGACTTTGCACGGACTTACCCCGGCTGGTATTGGCCAATCAGCGCTAAGAATTGATGGCCATAGCGCTCCAATTTTTTTAAGCCTACACCACTGATGCTTAACATCTCATGCTGTGTCTGCGGCAGACGCTGGGCCATTTCGATCAAAGTCGCATCATTAAACACCACAAACGGCGGTACCGATTCTTGATCGGCTAAACGCTTTCTTAAATTACGTAACAAAGCGAACAAACGTTTATCATAAACCCCATAAGCCGCATTTTTTTTACTTTGTTTGGTGGTATTTAGGCGCGGAACCGCCAAAGATAAGCCTTGCTCCCCCTTTAAAAAGGGTCGAGCGGCTTCGGTCAATTGCAGTACCGAACTACGAGCAATATTTTGCTGTAACAAACCGAGATGGATCAGTTGGCGCAAGACACTCATCCAATGTTCATGCCCAGACTGTTTACCAATCCCATGAGTCGAAAGCTTATCATGACCCTGCTCTAAAACACGTTGGCTCATGCTACCACGTAACACTTCGATAACATAACCAATCCCAAAGCGCTGACCCAAACGATACACACAGGAAAGCGCCTTCTGCGCATCTTCTAAGCCATCATATTGTTTCGGCGGATCGAGACAAATATCGCAGTTACCACAAGGCTTGGCTAAGTACTCACCAAAATAATTGAGTAATACCTGGCGACGACAAGTTTGCGCCTCGGCAAAAGCCACAATAGCGTTAAACTTGTGACTCTCTACTCGGCGTTGCTGTTCATTGTCGTTTTCTTCTATCATCCGCCGCACCCAATTGGCATCAGCCGGATCGTATAAAAACACCGCTTCAGCTTCGGTACCATCACGCCCCGCACGACCAGTTTCCTGATAATAAGCTTCAATATTACGTGGGATGTCGTAATGAAATACATAACGTACATTGGGCTTATCAATCCCCATACCAAAGGCAACCGTGGCCACCACGACTTCTAATTCGTCACGTTGGAATTGCTCTTGCACCAGCTGACGCTGCTCGATTGGCAAACCGGCATGATAAGCCGCACAACGTAAACCCTCAGCGCCGAGTTTGAGAGCCAACTCTTCCACCCGTTTGCGGCTACTACAGTAGACAATGCCGCTGTCTTCTCGGCGACGTTTCACATAATCACTCAACTGCTGCCAGGGGCGATACTTTTCCTGCAAGGTATAACGAATATTCGGTCGGTCGAAGCTGGAAATATGCGTGAAAGCCTCAGTCAAATTCAAACGCTGCAAAATATCTAAACGAGTCGTATCGTCGGCGGTCGCGGTTAAAGCCACGACCGGCACATTTGGAAAACTTTCCTTTAAGCAACCCAGCGCACTGTATTCCGGCCTAAAATCATGCCCCCATTGGGAAATGCAATGGGCTTCATCGATGGCAAACATGGCTAAAGACCATTGCTGCAGGCGTTCAATGAAGTCACCATTAATCAAACGCTCGGGTGAAATATATAGTAGCTTCAACTCACCCTGTTGTAAGCGGCGATAAATCTCATATTGTTGCTCTCGGGCTAAACTGGAGTTTAGATAAGCCGCATTTACCCCATTGTGCAACAAGCTATCAACCTGATCCTTCATCAAGGAAATCAAAGGGGAAATCACCACGGTTAAACCCGGTTTCACTAAGGCAGGTATTTGATAACACAATGACTTACCACCACCGGTGGGCATAATAGCTAAGCAATCTCGATGATTCAGCAAACGCTCGATCACCGCCGCTTGTCCGGCTCTAAATTCGGCAAAACCAAACACATCTTGTAGAATTTTTTGAGCGCGTTGCATGAAAGGTAAGGATCCCTAAATTCAGTCGAGAAACAATCAGTCGGTCATTGTAATCAAGCCTAAGGGTCTTGTCTTGGTTTGCCTTTATTCTTTTAAAGCTTTACAGTATTCAAACGTGCGTTTAAATTCTCTAGGACGGATCATGAGCAGCTCTCGACAACATAAATGGCGACAAGCGATAGCCGACACTTTCATCAATCGGATGCCATTTAATCAACTGCTTGGAATTGAATTACTCGAATACAGCGCCACTGGCGTGAAACTTAAATTACCCATGTCCCCCAAATTGGTCGGTAATCCCATTCATGGCATTTTACATGGCGGGGTCACCGCGACTATTTTAGATGTTGCCGGAGGAATGACGGCTGCGGCTGCAGCACTGGAACGTCTCGCCGACTTAAGCAGTCAACAACTCTCGGAGCAACTAAGTAAAACCGGCACCATCGATCTGCGCATCGATTACCTACGTCCTGGTGTCGGCGAACTATTTTACGCATCGGCAGAAGTGATCCGCTCAGGGAATAAAGTCACGGTCACCCGTATGGAATTACATAATCAACTCGGCACCCATATCGCCTTTGGTACTGGCACCTATATGGTTGGTTAAATAAAGAAAACACTCTAAGAAACTGATATTCCGATTTCGGTGAGCGGTAGTTGTTCTGTTCACCCTACGCGATAGTGTCACTGTGATTACACGGCTTTTATTTCCACCAAGATTGATCGATAAAAATTCACCGCCATGACAAAATATTGATAATTATTCAGTTCACTTCGCTGAATTTTCTCAGTTGGAGCTATACTGTAACTAAGGATAGACTTCATAAGGTGGGCTAGAATAGCGATGAGTGCGGTAAGTTGTTCTCCAAAGTTGATCACTTTACTGGAAGCTGTTTTACAAACAGCACTGCAGCAGGCCCGCACGCTCAATATTGATGACTTAGCACAATGGAGCGAGCATGAGCTAAATGGCTATGGTGATTTCGCTCATTTCCCTGATTACCGCATCGTAGAATGCAAACAATTTGGCATATTCGAAAAAGCGCAACAAAGCTTACAACACTTTGAACAGATCCATGACGACTGTCTGAATGAACGGGATCGCTGTCGATTACGCTATTTACACATTCAACCAGCACTCAGCCAGTGTTTAAACAATCAAGAAGAAACCCAGCGAGCTTGGCCAACTCTGATACTCGCGAATTATGCGGAAGGCATTATCCCTGGTTACCGTTGTGTAAGAGCTTGGCAAAGCTATCACAAGCCCTTACAGGAGCGGCTGATCAATGGTGTCCTCGGCCATTTGTTGCACCTAATCCAATTGAGCGACTGTCCTGAACAAAAACCACTGTTAAATGAGATTAAACAATTATGTGAACAAGAGAATAACTTACGAGATACATGGCAAAAATTGTATACCGACTGCCACGCACCTTCGACAATACAAGGCGATTAAATGACTGAATGCAAAAGCTACCATTGAAAATATGGTGACCAACCTAAGCCCCTGCTACACTAACTTGCCTTTTCTCTTGTTTACCTAATTTTATGCCAATTCAATCCACTAAACATGGTGTTATGTTTGCGCTTGGCGCTTACATCATGTGGGGCATTGCACCCGTCTATTTTAAGAGCCTTACCGAAGTACCCGCCTACGAAATCTTAGCTCATCGGATTATTTGGTCTTGCCTATTTGTCGCCTTATTGCTCACTTTTAGTAAGCAGTGGCGGGCAGTAAGAGCAGTACTCAAACATCCTAAACAGCTTTCGATCTTAGCACTCACTTCGCTGTTAATTGGCGGAAACTGGCTAATTTTCATTTGGTCGATCAATAATAATCGGATGTTAGATGCAAGCTTGGGCTATTACATTAACCCGCTATTTAATGTGCTGCTGGGCATGCTATTTTTGGGCGAGCGTTTTCGCAGCGCTCAGTGGGTGGCGATCGTATTGGCACTCATTGGGGTGTTGATCCAGCTGCTGAGTTACGGCTCACTACCGTGGATAGCATTGAGCCTTGCCATAAGCTTTAGTATTTATGGCTTATTACGTAAACAAATTAACCTAGCAGCACTGCCGGGTCTGTTTGTCGAAACTTTGTGGTTAGTGCCGTTGGCACTGACTTACTTATTTATTCTTGCTGACTCCAGCACGAGCCATTTTACCAACAACAGCATCACACTAAATGTGCTGTTACTCAGCGCAGGTGTGGTCACCACACTACCACTACTGTGCTTTGTGGCAGCCGCGACTCGGCTGCGCTTGTCCACCATCGGCTTCTTTCAGTATATCGGTCCCTCATTGATGTTTATCCTAGCGACCAGTATT
The DNA here is from genome assembly GCF_050870855.2 of Agarivorans sp. QJM3NY_30. Taxonomy (GTDB): domain Bacteria; phylum Pseudomonadota; class Gammaproteobacteria; order Enterobacterales; family Celerinatantimonadaceae; genus Agarivorans. The sequence goes on from NZ_CP194038.2 coordinate 4,834,485, forward strand.
TATGAGGAACCATTAGAACCGATGAAACTATTAACTTTTAGCTTTATTTGGCTAGGTTTAGCAATTTTCACTTGGGACGCATTGCGCCAACGCCGTAGACCCAAAACGGCCACTTAGCTTGTTTTTAAAGCAGCGACTAAATGGCCTCCAACCTTGCATAGGCTAATACTAACCACTTCGCCCCGGCTTCTTCAAACTGCACCTGAACCCGGCTCTGTTGCCCAGAACCTTCGTAATTTAGCACGATGCCAGCACCAAATTTAGGGTGGGAAACTCGCTGACCAAGGTTAAAGCCACTGTCATCAAACGCCGCTTGCTGTAACTGATGAGAAAAACGCCCTTGCGGCACGGGTCGACTCACGGCGGTATTTAAACGCACCTCATCAACACAATCACCCGGCAGCTCACGCAAGAATCGCGACGGTGGATGGAACACCTCTTTCCCCCATAGCCGACGACTTTCGGCATGACAAAGATAGAGTTTGACCATGGCCCGAGTCATCCCAACATAACAAAGCCGTCGTTCTTCTTCGAGACGCCCCGACTCTTCAGCCGATTGCTGGCTAGGAAACATGCCTTCTTCCATTCCCACTAAAAACACCATGGGAAACTCTAAGCCCTTAGCGCTATGCAGTGTCATTAGCTGCACCGCCGCTTCGTCGGCCTCGGCCTGATTATCACCAGCCTCTAGTGCTGCATGCGACAAAAATGCCACCAATGGAGAAAGATCTTGGTCAGTTTCCATCTGAGTAAATTGCTGAGTCGCGGTCACCAGTTCATCTAAGTTTTCGACCCGTGCTTGGGCCTTTTCGCCTTTCTCCGCTTGATACATCGCCAACAAACCGGAGCCTTTGATCACATAGTTGGTTTGCTCGCTCAACAACATTTCTTGGGTTTGCAGCTTGAGTTGCTCCAACAATTGAACAAATTGTTTCACTGCATTCGCCGCTCTGCCCGACAGCGCATTTTGTTGCAAACAATAATCCACCGCTTGCCATAAACTCAACTGCTGTTCCCGAGCAGCCTGACGCAATAACTCGATGGTACGCTGGCCAATGCCACGGGTCGGCGTATTTACGACCCGCTCAAAGGAGGCGTCATCATGAGGGTTACTGAGTAAACGTAAATAAGCCAGCGCATCCTTAATTTCCTGACGTTCGAAAAAGCGTAAACCACCATAAATCCGGTAAGCTAAGCGCTCCTGCATTAAGGCATCTTCAAGTACCCGAGACTGGGCATTATTACGATATAAAATCGCACAGTCAGATAAACTGACGCCATGTTCTTCGACGCGCTGCTGGATCCGAGCCACCACAAAACGAGCTTCATCAATATCGTTGAAGGCGGTATAGATGGAGATCAGTTCGCCTTCTTTATCTTCGGTCCACAGACTCTTGCCCATCCGTCCCTGATTGTTTTCAATCAGTTGATTCGAAGCTTTCAGAATATTGGCGCTACTACGATAGTTTTGTTCCAAACGTATGGTATTAACTTGCGGCACTTCCATTTCGAAACGCTGAATATTTTCAATCTTCGCTCCGCGCCAACCATAAATCGATTGATCATCATCCCCCACAATAGTGATGTGATTGGCATCGGTGACTAACAGCCGTAACCAAGCGTATTGTATGGTGTTGGTATCTTGGAATTCGTCCACCAAGATATGCCGGAAGCGCTGCTGATAGTGCTGTAAGATATGCGGTTGTTTCAACCATAACTCATGAGCACGCAACAAGAGCTCGGCAAAATCGACTAAACCCGAGCGATCACAGGCCTGCTGATAGGCCTTATAGATTTCAAGATATTGACGCTCAATGGGATTATGACTGTAATCCACATGCTCGGGGCGCTGCCCCTCATCTTTACGTCCGTTGATATACCATTGAATTTGCTTGGCTGGCCATTGTTTTTCATCTAAGTTCATCGCTTTAATCAAACGCCGCAATAAACGGTATTGATCATCAGAATCGATGATTTGAAAATCGTCAGGCAAATTTGCATCACGATAATGAGCACGTAACAAGCGGTGTGCCAAGGAATGAAAGGTTCCCAACCACATACCTTGGAAGCGACTGCCCACCAGACTCTCCACCCGCGAACGCATTTCAGCTGCCGCCTTATTGGTAAAAGTTACCGATAGAATAGACAAAGGAGATACATTCTCGACCTGCATCAGCCAGGCAATGCGATGCACCAATACACGAGTCTTACCGCTGCCAGCGCCTGCCAGAATTAGCATATTACTTGGGGCAGCAGCGACGGCTTCGCGCTGCTTATCATTGAGGCCGTCTAACAGCTCAGAAATATCCATGGTGCTCTCTATAGGGGGAAAAACACCTGTATATTATAACAGGTGTTGCAGTTGTGCCAGTTGGCTTATCTCGATATCCGGTAAAGTACTCAATCGGCTTGATGATTGACCCGCTTGATTGAGCCAAATCGAACGATAACCAGCCTGAACTGCGCCAGCAACATCGGTGACAGCATGATCACCCACATGGGCAATTTGGCTCGGCTTGAGTTGTAAAAGCTGACTCGCGCGCTGATACATATCCAATGCAGGTTTGGCTCGAAGGCCTGAGCCCGCTTTCAGAGTTACTTCAAATACCGCCGCTAAACCAATCCGCTCGATATCAACATTTCCATTGGTGATAGCCACTAAGCGGTAACGTTTAGCCAAACGCTGCAATAAAGCAAGATTGTCATGCGGTACCACAAAATCACTGCGCACCGCTAAAAACTGCTGAAAAATTTGTTCACTTAACAACTCGGCCTCTCTCCAACCGAGTCCGTGCTCCTGAAAAGCCAAGCATAACCAAGCTTTACGGCAAGCGCTGACATCTTCCATTAAGTGAGGCGCGTCCTTTAGCACCCTGCGCCTGTATTGCTGCCATTGGCCCGTCGTTAAATGAGCCGTGGCATGAACCTGCGCTTTGAGATAAGCCATCAACCATTGTTCAGCGCGTTGGATATGCGGCCCATTGAGATAAAGTGTATCGTCCAGATCGAAAGACAAGGCCTGAACAGGGGACCAACTACGGTAAAAAATCATCGCCTCTCTCTCACTTAAGATTTGCGTTTGGCGCGAGGGTGAGCGGCATCATAACTACTCGCTAAATGAGCAAAGTCCAAATGAGTATACACTTGGGTGGTGGACAAATTGGCATGACCCAGCAACTCTTGAACCACTCTTAAATCACCGCTGCTTTCTAATAAATGCGTCGCGAAGGAATGGCGTAACTTATGCGGATGGAGGGTACTGCTTAACTGCATTTGTTGCGCCCAATGCTGCAAACGCTTTTGTACTGTACGATGCCCAATCCGTTGTTGACGAACACTCACAAACAAAGCCGGCTCTTCTTCATCCATGACCAACAAGCGCCGTTGACGTAACCACTGTTTCAGTGCCTGCTCGGCCTTGCTACCAAAAGGCACTAAGCGCTGTTTATTGCCCTTGCCCGTCACGAATAGCTGGCGTTGCTTAAAATCAACGTCGCCAATGTTTAAATTAACTAACTCGGCCAAACGGATCCCGCTCGCATAGAGCAGTTCCATCATCGCCAAATCGCGACAACTGACCAAATCGTCGCCTTTCATCGATAATAGTTGAGTGAGCGAATCCACATCGAGGTTTTTCGGTAAGGGCTTCCCCTGTTTCGGCGCAGAGATACCAACCACCGGATTCAAATCGACTTTATGTTGCTGCAAGAGGTAGTGAAAGAAGCTACGCAAGGCCGATAGTTTATTGGCCATAGAACGTCCGGAAAGACCAGAGGACTTCAACTTCAGTAAAACAGCACGAATAATTTTACCATCCACAGTTTGCCACGAGGGACAACCCAAATTTTGTATCAATTTAAGCTGCTGCAGTAGACTACGCTGATAACTACTAATCGTCGCAGGGCTATAGCGGCGCTCCACCTCAAGATGGCGAAGAAAAGCGCTGATATCATCCTGCATATCGATACTTACTCCACTTGCTGCAACGGAACTAAGCGCTGCAACAAACTGGCAATCACCTGGCATAATTGAGTGAGTAACAAACTATCCATACCCGCGATATAGTGATCAGCATCGCGACTGGCAGCAATAAAGAACCCCAACTCAGCATTGTGACCCAATGGCATCAGCGCCACCGAGGCTATATCCTCGCTCTCATCAAACAATAACTGCAACTCTCCCTGGGTCAAACGACCAAAATAATGGGGATGTTGAGTCAGTCTAGTAACCCGGACTCGTTCAATCTGTTCCTGTTCAATGCCATATTCAGCGGGTAATTCATCCAAAGAGAAACGCTGTTGACTTAAACGTAGTGAAACACTTTCCACCCCAAGATCATCAACTAAAGCACGACTTAAGCGATGCTGTAACTCAGCAAAGGAATCGCAAGCCATCAAGTCGGGCAACAGATCGACATAAACATGAAAAATCCGTTCGTTGAGACTCGCCACCGCCATTAAATCGGTGATTTCCTGCTCTAAATCCAAGACTTTATCGCGTAAGCGTTGTACCTGTAATTCGACCAGAGACACCGCCCCTTTTTCTTTATGCGGTAAGCGTAATTGTTTGACTAAGCTGGGATGACGGACGAAAAAATCGGGATTGTCGAGCAGGAATTCCACCACTAAACTTTCGTCAATCAATAGCGGTTGTGAAAGATCGAACTCACTCATATATGCACCTGACCATCAAACACCATCACTGCGGGCCCGGTCATCTTGACTGGTTTACCCTCTCCCTGCCAATGAATACGTAAACGCCCCCCAGGAAGATCGACATTCACCGTGTCGGCTAATTTCCCCTGTAAACGTCCCACAACCATCGCCGCACAGGCACCTGTACCGCAGGCTAGCGTTTCGCCAACGCCACGTTCAAAGACTCGCAGTTTAATGTTGTTCTCATCGATAATTTGACTAAAACCGACATTCACTTTCTGCGGGAAGCGCTCATGACTCTCCATGCGCCGACCCAGCGTGTCTAAGGGCGCTTGTTCAATGTCATCCACTTCAATCACGCAATGCGGATTACCCATAGACACCACGCCAGCAAATACGGTTTGCTGTTGATCACGTAAAATATAGGTTTTCTCGGCCTTCTTGGCTTTAAATGGCACTTGACTAGGTTCCAATATCGGCTCACCCATATTGACCGTCACCTGCCCATCAGCTTCCACATGAAGAATGATCTTACCCGACTTCGTGCTCACCCCAATACTACGTTTATTCGTCAGGCCTTTGCTCACCACAAAACGAGCAAAACAACGCGCCCCATTGCCACATTGTTCAACTTCACTGCCATCGGCATTAAAAATGCGATAATGAAAATCCAAGTCAGGATCATAGGGAGGCTCAACCACTAAGAACTGGTCAAAACCAATCCCAAAGTTACGGTCGGCCAAGCGACTAATAACATCTTGATTAAAAAAAACGTTTTGAGTGACATTGTCGATCACCACAAAATCATTCCCCAAACCTTGCATTTTAGTGAAGTTGACTAACATTCGCTTATCCTTCAGGCAACAGTGATTCGCCAGCCCAAAGAGATACCAGAGCCTCACGCTCACGTATCAAATGGGATTGCTCACCATCAACCATCACCTCTGCTGCCCGACAACGCGAATTATAATTTGAACTCATGGTAAAGCCATAAGCTCCTGCAGAGCGCACCGCAATATAGTCACCCGCTTCAATGGCTAACTCTCTTTCTTTGCCAAGAAAATCACCGGTTTCACAAACGGGTCCAACCACATCATAACAAACGCTGCTTAGGCCCGGACGTTGCAGCACTGGCACTATCCGCTGCCAAGCACTATATAAAGATGGACGAATTAAGTCGTTCATTGCGGCATCAATAATCGCAAAATTTTTACTAGCCGACATTTTCAAGAATTCAACCTTCGACACCAAAATACCAGCATTGGCCATAATCGCACGACCCGGTTCAAATAGTAATTTTAGCTGACGTTCGCCAAGACGTTCAACCAAAGCACTGGCGTAAGCGGCTGGCTCTGGGGGCGTTTCATCATCATAATTGACACCTAAACCGCCACCAACATCGAGGTGCTCAATCACAATACCTTGCTCAGCCAAGCTGTCGATCAATGCCAACAACTTATCGATAGCTTCTACAAAAGGTGAGATTTCAGTTAACTGAGAACCAATATGGCAATCCACACCCACCACATTTAACGCTGGCAAGCTTGCCGCATAAGCATAGGCCTGAGGTGCTTGCTCAATGGCAATCCCAAATTTATTTTCTTTTAAACCGGTAGAAATATAAGGGTGAGTCCCAGCATCGATATCGGGATTAATCCGTAAAGAAATGGGTGCCACTTTACCCAAGCGCTGAGCAACCTTGCTGATCCGAGCTAACTCAGGCTCAGATTCAACATTAAAACAGTAAATACCATGTTCCAGCGCGTCCGTAATTTCTTGCTCGGTTTTTCCTACGCCAGAAAAGACTACCTTACTTGGGTCACCACCGGCTTCGATAACCCGAGCTAACTCGCCACCGGAAACGATATCAAAGCCAGACCCCATCCGAGCCATCAAGTTCAACACTGCTAAATTAGAATTAGCCTTTACTGCATAGCAAATCAAATGAGGCCTTTCACCAGCAGCCTTATCAAAGGCTTGCCAATGACGTTCAATCGTCGCCCGCGAATAAACATAAAGTGGCGTCCCATAATGTTCTGCTAAATCAGCTACCGAGCATTGTTCAGCTGTTAATTGCTCGTTTTGATAACTAAAAAAATCCAATGATCTGTCCTTATTGTGTTGCAGTGTTTAGTCTGCTGGTGTTGCTTGCTCGACGGTATTCGGCGTCGTCTCGTCTACCGTTTGCGGATGCGTTAACGGTCCTTTTTGACCGCAACCGCTAAGCCCGATGCTCAGCAAAATTACAGCAATTGCCAGTTTATTCATGATAAAGCCATGATTCTTTTTTGAATGCCCTCTATAATCCGCATTCGAAGCAAGAAAAGCAATAGGACAGACGATAGTGATGAATGATAGCCAGTATCACCAACGAGTCGATGAGGCCTTTGAGCGCATCGAGCAGACCATGGATAGCGATAACTTCGATATTGAGTGTGATATTAACGGTGGAGTACTCAACCTAGAGTTTGAAAATCGCAGTAAAATGGTGATTAACAAACAAGAACCTCTACATCAACTATGGTTAGCCACCAAATTTGGCGGTTACCATTTTGAATGGCGCGAAACAGAGCAACAGTGGATTTGTAATCGGAGTGGTGTGGAGTTTTGGTCGTTTTTAGTTGAGTCGATTGCCAAACAAAGTGGTGAGCAACTCAGCTTTTAAGGCTTAGCGGCCGCTGTCAAAAACGCGGCTAGCCATCCAAGCCAGAGAGTTAATTGCTCCGATAAGATGCAACTTGCCATTGTTCATTGACCATGACGATGTCATAGAACTGTGGCAAGTTAAAATTGACAACCTCATGGCGAGTCCCGTATTGCTCGCGCGAAGAAGTATAGAAACGATTAATCCCTTGGATCAACTCTTCCTTGCTGCCTTCAAAGTCTTGGTACATTTCTATTTGGTTATGCTCATCAACAATATAGATATTAAAACCAACATCCAGATTTTCGAAAAAGTATTGCACTAAACCTTCACTGGCGTGGGCTTCTACGACGTTCGGTACCTTCTTAGTATTACCGGCATTTAACTGCAGCGGAAGACGTTGGAGCTTGTTATTCGACAGCTGACGATAAAACTCAACCCCGTTTTCCAATTTTTTAACCGAGACTCCGCGATCTTCAATAAATAAACCGTACTTTTCGTTTCCTAACACAATCGTTTTAACAATCCGTTTATCCTGCGGTTGCAAACGGCTCTTAATACTTTCCACCAATAGCTGTTTAAAATTACTACCAATTTGCTCTCGTAGGTTGGCGCTGTAACAAAATACGTCGATGTGCTCGGGGATATTTGCATCACGATGCATTTTACCTAACACGGTAGTCAAGGCATCGACCACGGCACTATCACCAACAAAGTGTAGGGTTCGGATTTCGTTCCAAGTATTGCGATAAACCAAATCAACCGAGCCCACCAAACAATCTGAGTCTCGGCCAAAACTGAACACATCGGTGGCGGTCGCATCAAACTCAATTACCTTGCCGCCCCAATTCGCAGTGGGGTCTTTCTCCAGATTAATAAACACCCCTAAGTGACGGATTTCACAGGGACGAGTCAGTGCTAAATTACTAGCAGCTTCAACATTCACCGGAAAAGCTCGGCGTAAGTCATAAGCAAAACTGGTTAATGTATCCAGCGTTAAATCGCCTTCAAGCTGATGTAAACTCAATTCCGTTTGATCAGTTTTCAGTTGGTTAAAATAGCTCCACGCCACCAGTTTAGAAATATAACTGGCATGCTCTAGCGACGGCTGACCGACAATAGCGAGTCCCTGCAGCGGCTGTTTATACAAATACCAACCTTCCGCACAACTATGCCCCTTGGGCACGTGGATAAAACTAAGGTTAGCTTCAGAGAGGTCGGGAGAAATTTGCGGATTAATGAGAGTAACTTTGCCCGGTAAACTTTCAAAGGCAGCATACAGCTTACGTGACAGAATGCCGATATCTTCGGGGTTAATCGACTCACTAATGTCATTACGTCGCGCAAAACGAATCAAGTTACGATAACTCAGCATTAAAGCATCCAGCAACTCGCTGTGCGCCTGTCTTACATCTTGCACCTTCCAGGCACGACGTAAATTAAGATGTTCAATTTTTTGCTGAGACCAAGCCCATTGTTTGACCAGCTGGGCCATAAAACGCTGCTGCCAAGTCAACGAGCTCACATCCATAAGAGCGCTCGGTAAAGGATTACATTCACTGTTTTTTAGATAGAAACAGCGCCGTACTAAATCAAGACGGGCCTCATCTTCAATCGACTCTAAATAATTAGTCACCTTATTCAGCATCAAGTAATAAGCGTCATGTTCTAGAACAAATGCTTTGCAGTGTTGCATCAAGCATTTCGCTTCAACAGCCAACAAGCTTGGTCTTGGATAGTCTGCGGAATAAGCTTCCATCAATAAGGTTTTTAATACGGCTTTATAAGGAGAGTCGATACCCTTGTATAACTGCCACAAGCCTGAACCAAAATACTCTTCGGCAGGAATGGTATCTAAGCCACCCAAATCCAACCATTGTTGATGATTAAATACACCGCTCTCAAATTGCTGTTGTACGAAACTGTCGTAACTTTGCTCGATATCACATGGCACAGCAAACCAGACTAATTGCTTCCCCGCCAAGGGCAGAGCCGTGCGATAAAATTCGTCGAGTAATAACAAGTGCTGGGCGCTACCACAATTATCCTTGGATAACTCACTAATCGAACCAGTTTTAAACTGATTGTCCTTCACCATGAAAAAGTTAAGCTCAACCCCTTGATGCGCAGCCCAAGCCGATATTTGACTGCACTTCTCCGCCAATAAACGAACTCGCTCACTCGCCAACTGATGTGCATGGCACACCCAAATATCTAAATCACTGGATTCTGTTTGGCCCACCGTAGCGGTGCTACCCATGGAGTAAATACCCAAAATTTCATGTTGTTGGGGTTCTGCCGGTCGACAAAGGAAATGTTGCTGGAGATAAATAAAATGGCGAGCGCTCGACTCAAATTGACAGATACCACTCGGCACTTCACCTTCAATATAGCCCGGTATGCAAGGATCCGAGTAATGCAGCATTAACGGCAACAGTTCAAATATCTGCTGCGCGGCAGCAGGCATAGTCTGGAGTGCCAGCTGCTTACGATGCTGATTAGATCGGGTAACCTTCTCTAAGAGAGAGGCAATGGTGTCTTGCAAAGTAAAATTTACCTATCGATTAATGAATAATTATTAGATGAAATATAGGCACAATAAAGTGTGATCATCTTAACAGTTAGTATAATAGCGGTAAACATAAACGCACAATTTGTGTGCGTTTATCATGACATATATTACGCATTGCTAATTTTATGCTGAACCCTGCGGTTATTGGTAGATATTGATGCTAAAGGCGACTTGGGCAGATGCTTAAGTGGTGATACTATCGTCAGCTAAAATAATGAGGTAAGTGTTTGTGAAAATAGTCAGAATCGCGACTCGCAAGAGTCCTCTCGCGATGTGGCAAGCCCACTTTGTAAAAGCTGAGTTGGAACGCCATCACCCTACGCTGCAAGTAGAACTTGTACCCATGAGCACCCGAGGCGACAAGATCCTTGACACCCCTCTGGCTAAAATCGGTGGCAAAGGGCTGTTTATTAAAGAATTGGAAGTGGCTATGGTAGAAGGCCTTGCGGACATTGCGGTACATTCGATGAAAGATGTCCCCATGGAATTTCCTGAAGGCTTAGGTCTGCACTGTATTTGTCAACGAGAAGATCCTCGAGATGCCTTTGTTAGCAACCACTTTACCAATATCGATGCTTTACCTAAAGGCGCGATCGTCGGTACCTCCAGTCTACGCCGCCAATGTCAACTGAAGGCGCAACGTCCAGACCTCATCATTAAAGACTTACGTGGTAACGTGAATACTCGTTTAGCGAAATTAGATGCGGGTGAGTTTGACGCTATCATTCTTGCTAGCGCGGGACTATTACGACTCAAAATGGTAGAACGGATCCAGGCGTATATTGAACCAGAGCAAATACTCCCAGCTGGAGGGCAAGGGGCTGTAGGCATCGAATGTCGCAGTAATGATCGTGAATTGCTAGACTTGTTGGCTCCCCTCAATCATCCCGAAACGGCCCTCCGTGTCGAAGCAGAGCGAGCGATGAATCGACGCCTAGAAGGCGGTTGCCAAGTCCCTATTGGTTGCTACGCGGAGTTGGCAGATGGACAATTATATATCCGTGGTTTAGTTGGTGCTATTGACGGTTCTGAGATCATAGAAAAAGAACTTCGAGGCAAAGCTAGCGAAGCTGAGCAACTCGGTCTAGCCCTTGCCGAGCAATTACTCGATGCTGGTGCCGCTGCTATTTTAAGGGCCGTCTATCAACCATAAGGAACGATGGTGCCATTACTCATTACTCGGCCGCAGCCACATAATCAACGCTGTGTTGAAACCCTCAGCGAACATGGCTTTTCAGCCATCGCTGCACCGATGGTTGAAATTATTAGCAGCCCCGAGCTAGCGCGGCTAAAACAAGTACTGAGCTCTACAACGCCGAACGGGCTGATCGTGGCTGTCAGCCAATATGCGGTAGAAGCCTGTCAACAATGGTTAGAACAACAACAATTAAGCTGGCCAAGATCATTACAATACTTAGCCGTGGGCAAAGCCACTGCGGAATGCTGGCAACAATATGGGGTGAAGGCATCAGTGCCAAGTCGCCAAGACAGTGAAGGCATGCTACAACTCATCGAACAGCAATTTCCCGGATTAGATCAAGCGACCATTTTGCGCGGCCAGCAAGGACGAGATTGGCTCGCGCAACAGCTCCAAACCCGAGGTGTTAAAGTCACTTATTTGAGTTGTTATCAACGAAAATTAATCACTTATCCACAGCAACAACTTGAACAATGGCGCTTGCAGATCAACACTATTGTTGCTACTAGTGGTGAAATATTGAAACATCTGACTACCCTTATGAGTAAAGCAGAGCAACTTGAGTGGCTGCGAGAGTGCCATTTATTAGTCCCAAGTCAACGCTTGCTTAAATACGCTCAAAGTTTGGGTTTTATGCACATTGTACTGTGCGACGGCGCATCGGATAAAGCATGTATCGAAGCTTTAAAGCAAATACTGCCATCTGCAAGGAATGAAAATGACCAAAGATAAACAATCAGAGAACCAAAATCAGGTTCCATCCCCTAGCGATACAGTGAAACACGCCAAGCAAACGGCGGCGGAAAAAATGCCTAAAACAACCAGCCAAGCAACGCCGAACAATAAATCAACCAAGCTATTGGCCATCGCGGCGATCCTGATCAGCATCGGCCTAAGCGCGGGTGTTTATTGGCAAACTCAACAACAGTTACAACACGCAGATAGCCAAATACAACTCTTAAAAACTAGCCTCTCAGCCAAAGAGCAAAGTTTAGTCAGTGCCGTCGCAACCAACAGCAGTCAATTTGAAACATTGAAGCAACAATATGGCAGCCAGCAACAGTCTCTGGTGAGCCTAAAAACCCAGTTGGAACTCACTGAACAACATCGTAAAACCATTGAACATCAACTGGCCTTGCTCAACATTAAAGATGCCAATCATTGGCGACTCAACGAAGCGAATTATCTATTACAACTGGCGGCCTATAAACTATGGCTGGAACATGATCCCAGCACCGCCATCGCACTTCTTATCGAAGCTGATAGTAGTGTCAACCATGCCAACGATCCTCACCTGTTAGCTCTGCGCCGCGCGATAAACAATGATGTGCAAACGCTCAAAGCAATTCCATTGGTCGATAAAGAGGGCATTGCTTTTACCTTAGAAAGTCTACTGCAACAAACCGAGACCTTACAGTTGGCTGAAATCGAGTTACCCGCTGCGCTGCAAGAACAAAATAATCAGCTCAGCAGTGATAGTACTGACTGGCGTGACAATCTAGCTAAAAGTTGGCGTAAATTCAGCGAAAATTTCATCACTGTGCGTCGTCGCGATGGTCAAGTCGAAGCGCTCATCGAACCCAAACACGCATGGTACCTGAAAGAAAATCTTAAGTTACAATTACAGCAGGCCGAACAGGCCTTATTCCGAGGACAAGGAGAGTTGTTTAAGGCCAAGTTACAACGCACTGCACAATGGGTCGGCAACTACTTCATGCAAAACCAACAAGCCCAGGCCATGTTGGTTGATTTGAAGCGCTTACAAGGGCTGGAGATTGTGGATCAGTTACCGGAAAAATTATCCAGTTTAGATGCCGCTGAACAAGCCATTAAAGATCGCCAACAACGGCTACAGCCTTCTCTAGCAGAAGGAGCTGAATAATGTTTAAAGTTCTGATTTTATTGGCCTGCTTAGCGTTAGGTTTAGCTCTGGGGCCACAACTTGCGGGCAACAAAGGCTATGTACTAATCGCTTTTGATAGTTACACCGTTGAGATGTCGGTGACCAGTGCACTATTTGTCAGCTTTATCTGTTTCTGTATTTTATTATTCACAATTTGGCTACTTCGCTGGCTATGGCTAAGCTTTTCTCGCAGTACTAACTGGTGGGGCGATCGACGCAAACAAAAAGCGATTAGTCATACTCAGCAAGGCATGTTAGCAATGATGCGCGGCGACTATCAGCACGCCGAAAAATTGGTCAGTAAAGCGGCCACTTATAGCAGCGCTCCAGCGTTGAATTATCTAACAGCCGCAGAAGCGGCACAAGAACAAGGACAAGATAAGAAACGCGATCAGTACTTGGAGCAAGCCACCCGCATGACCAACAATGATAGCGCGGTCCTGATCACCCAAGCCCGTTTACAAATTAAACAACAGAACTTTAGCGCGGCGCTGAATAGCATTGAACAGCTCCCTGCCGAAAGTCGTAAACAGGCTCCAGTAAGACGCATGCTATTGCAGATTTTACCCGAATTAGGTCAGTGGCAAGCTTATGTTGAATTGCTTCCTATCGCATATAAGGCCCAGTTGCTTGAAGACTCGCATTACCAAGTTGAATTATCACGTAGTTATCAGGCTCTATTTCTAGAGCTCGCCAATACCCAAGGCGCCGATAAAGTGGCCGCATATTGGAATGCAATGCCACGTAAACAAAAAAAATCGATGACGATTGCTGCTGCTGCCTGCCAAGCTTTAGTCTTATCCGGCGATAGCGCTGCGGCTTACCAATTACTCGGTGACTTACTCAACAAACATCACGATCCCGAGCTACTCGCAGTCGCAGCAAAATTACAGCTCAGCGACCCTTATCCGCTATTACAGCAACTGAAAGGCTTATTACGTAAATCGCCAAATAACGCAGCCTTATTAAACTTGATCGCACAATTACATCTGCAGCAACAACAATGGCCTGAAGCGAAAGATTACTTTGAGCAAAGTATTAATATTGTCGCCAGTCGCGAATCTTACCAAGGCCTCGCCGAAACCTATCGACAACTGGAAGAGCCGCAACAAGCGATGGATTACTATCGTCAAGCCTTGACGATGTAGTTTCGTCAACCTAAAAAGGCGAGCATGTGCTCGCCGCTTATGCCCAACAAACCACTAAATAAATTCGTAGGCATCGCCATGCAATTGTGCCAAGGGTAAGCCTTGTTCAACAAAGGCGCTCCGGGCTACATCGGCCATTTCAAAACGGCCAGCAATATACACTTCTAAATTGCTCATATCCGAAAAGTCTTCTAAAACAGCTTGGTGCACCAGGCCTTTTTTTCCGGTCCATTGTGGCACAGCATGCTCTAATACCGGCACAAAGGTCACCTGATCTAATTCTGCCCACTGATAAGCCAACTCATGTAAGTACAGCCCCCCTAAATTGCGGCCACCCCAATATAAGTAAATTTGCCGCTCTTGCTCACTGTCGATCAGATGCTCAATAATAGACTTCGCATAGGAGAAGCCCGTTCCGCCAACCATGATCAAGACCGGACGTTGGCAATTATCATCGAAACCAGCATGCCCAAAGGGCATTTCAATTTCTATTTCACCACTGCTTTTGAGCTTATCGATGACTTGTCGGGCGTAAGGGTTTCCTTCAGGCGCACCGATGTGTAGCTCATACACTTCACTCTGCTCTGGCGAACTGGCTAATGAAAAGGGTCGCTTATCATCTTCCGCCATCACAATTTGTAAGTACTGACCAGCGATAAAACTTTGCGATTCTTCTGGATGTAATTCGACATTAAAAATGTCATCTAAAATCGGTGCCACCGATGCAACCTTACAGCTAATGCGCTTCATATTTTCCCCTTTTAATCTTCTCGATCTCATGTATCGCCTACTTCACCAACGATACAACCGGTTAGCCTAACAGATATAAATCCCCTTCCCTGGGTACTAAACGGAAACGTTTAGTACGACAACCGAAGCTAAGCAAGTCAATGACGGGTTGGCTGCAAAATTTAAGCAGGCAGGAAATTAATTTGCAATGACTCAGTATAACCCTTTACGCCATCAATGTAGTGTCCGTATATTTAACAATTAGTCTATGCCTAATTGTTGCCAAATACTATCCACGCGCTGTTTCACTTCTGGCGTCATTTCAATTACTTCCCCCCACTCTCGAGTTGTTTCACCGGGCCATTTATTGGTCGCATCGAGACCCATTTTTGATCCTAAACCGGAGATGGGCGAAGCAAAATCTAAATAATCAATAGGCGTGTGATCGATCAAAGTGGTATCGCGACTCGGGTCCATGCGCGTGGTGATCGCCCAAATCACATCCTGCCAGCAGCGTGCGTTCACATCATCATCACAAACAATTACAAACTTGGTGTACATGAATTGACGCAAATAAGACCATACCCCTAACATCACTCGTTTGGCATGCCCCGGATACTGTTTCTTAATGGTAATCACTGCCATACGGTAGGAGCAACCTTCTGGCGGAAGGTAGAAATCAACAATCTCTGGAAATTGCTTTTGTAAAATCGGCACAAACACTTCGTTCAAGGCGAGCCCAAGTACAGCGGGCTCATCTGGCGGGCGTCCAGTGTAGGTACTATGATAGATCGGCTCCTGACGCATGGTGATGTGGGTGATGGTGAACACCGGAAACTCATCCACTTCATTGTAATAACCAGTATGGTCACCATAGGGCCCTTCTAGTGCATTGTCCCCCGGCATCAGGTAGCCTTCTAAAACAATCTCTGCACTCGCGGGCACCTCTAAGTCATTACTAATACATTGCACTGTTTCGGTTCGACTACCACGTAATAAACCCGCAAAAGCATATTCTGAAAGCGTATCCGGTACCGGTGTCACAGCACCTAAAATCGTCGCCGGATCGGCTCCCAAAGCAACCGCCACCGGATAGGGCTTGCCCGGATTCAGTTCTTGAAACTCACGAAAATCGATAGCGCCTCCGCGATGAGAAAGCCAACGCATAATCAACTTATTTTTGGCTAACTTTTGCTGACGATAGATACCCAGATTTTGTCGTTTTTTATAGGGACCGCGGGTAATGGTTAAACCCCAGGTAACCAAAGGTGCCACATCGCCCGGCCAACAATGTTGGATCGGCAATTTATCTAAATCAACCTCATCGCCACTCCAGACCACTTCCTGACAAGGTGCGCTGCGTAGCTTCTTGGTGGGCATGTTGAGTACTTGCTTAAAAATCGGCAACTTTTCCCAAAGTTCTTTCAGCCCTTTAGGTGGCTCAGGTTCTTTCAAATAAGACAGCCAGGTTCCCACTTCACGCAAGGCTGATACCGACTCTTGCCCCATGCCTAAAGCAACCCGCTCCGGAGTACCAAATAGATTGCCTAATACCGGCATACTATGGCCCTTCACATTTTCAAATAACAACGCTGGACCGCCGGCTTTTAAGGTACGGTCACAAATTTCGGTCATTTCGAATTCAGTCGACACTTCAACGGTAATCCGTTTCAGCTCGCCGCGCTGCTCGAGCAAACCAATAAAATCTCGTAAATCTTTATATTTCATTCAATTAACCTAGTGATGCAAGCCAAAACTGGCCCACTACTGTGATTGCATTTCAATCATAACCATTGCCGCGAGTTCTTGATATTCAGGATCCCGATACTGAGTCAAAATGAACTGCGCAGCTGGAGGGTAATTCTGACCTAAGCGAGCTATCGCACTATAAGAGAAATACAATAATTCAGGATTCTCGGCAGCACCTTTCAACAGCTCAAAAGCCTGTTCCGCTGGCCATTGGGTGCGTAACTTTTCTAATAAAGACACACTGTATTGATCCATCGGTAAACCTAGCACCTCGCGAATCGCTTGACTAGAACCGGAACCAACGGCCAAAGCAACCACCACGTGATTATCCGGAAAATACAACTGGCTGGGCATCGTTTTGCGAACATGCAGTAATTGTGGAGCATCCAACTGGGATAAGGCACGGATCAAATCTAATTGCTGTTCCAGCAACAATGGATTGTTCTTACGGAATACCAAAGACCATTGAAATTGATCGTGTAATAACTCACTTAAGTAGAATTGTGAACGCTCAGCGGAGAGCTGATTCAAAATAAGACTACGCGCTAGCGCTGGGTAATCATAAGTCGGCCGAATCACCTCGTAACCATCAATCACCGCCGATTCTCGAGTCAACGGGCGCTCCGCAGCAAGCTTTAATAACCAATTTTTTAAGGTTTGATTGGGTACATGGTGGTTTTGATGTAAATAACGCAAGCTTTCATACAATAAAGCTTCACGATGTTCAGGAAGTAATTGAGGTAATAAATCAATCACCCAAGCGGGCTGATTTTGCATCAAAGCATCAACGCTTCGAAGTAAAATAGTTAACGGTACTTGAGGGTCAATAGCTGAAGAAGGAGGATTCGGACCTTGCTGTTCGGCATGGGCAAGTAGCGGGTAACTAAGGATTAAAACAAACAGTAAGCGTTTTATCATCGGAAATGAAACTGGCCGCGGTTGCGGCCAGTTTACGCCTATTTTTTCTGGGCTTTCATCGCATCGAAAAACTCATCATTAGTCTTAGACATTGAGAGCTTATCAATCAAGAACTCCATCGCGCCTGTTTCGTCCATTGGATGCACAATCTTCCGTAGGATCCACATCTTCTGCAGTTCATCACCACTGGCAAGTAACTCTTCACGACGAGTACCAGAACGATTGATATCAATCGCTGGATAAACACGTTTTTCGGCAATCTTACGGCTTAAGTGTAATTCCATATTACCGGTACCCTTAAACTCTTCGTAGATGACTTCATCCATTTTTGAGCCGGTATCAACCAGGGCGGTGGCAATAATAGTTAAGCTGCCACCTTCTTCAACGTTACGCGCAGCACCAAAGAAGCGCTTCGGACGATGGAGCGCGTTGGCATCCACACCACCAGTAAGTACCTTGCCTGAAGAAGGAATCACGGTATTGTAGGCTCGCGCTAAACGAGTGATAGAATCAAGCAGAATAATCACGTCTTTCTTGTGCTCAACCAAACGCTTGGCTTTCTCAATCACCATATCGGCAACCTGTACATGACGGCTTGCAGGTTCATCAAAGGTAGAAGCAATCACTTCTCCGCGAACCAAGCGTCGCATCTCGGTAACTTCTTCTGGACGCTCATCGATCAACAACACAATCAGCTCACACTCGGGATGATTAAAAGCCACATTTTGTGCAATATTTTGCAGCAACATAGTTTTACCCGCTTTAGGAGGCGCAACAATCAAACCACGTTGCCCTTTCCCTATCGGCGAGGCCAAATCTAAAACTCGTGCAGTAATATCTTCTGTGGAACCATTACCGCGTTCCATGCGCATCCGTTTAGTGGCATGTAAAGGCGTAAGGTTTTCAAAGAGGATTTTGTTACGAGAGTTTTCAGGTTTATCGTGGTTTACTTGACCAATCTTTAGCAAAGCAAAATAACGCTCACCTTCTTTCGGCGGTCGAATCTTACCTTCCACGGTATCACCAGTTCGCAGGTTAAAACGGCGAATTTGGCTAGGCGAAACGTAAATATCATCAGGGCCAGCCAGGTAAGAACTGTCTGCACTGCGCAAAAAGCCAAAGCCATCCTGCAGAATTTCGAGAACACCATGTCCAAAAATGGCTTCCCCGCTTTTCGCGTGAGCCTTGAGGATCGAGAAGATAATATCTTGCTTACGCAGACGGGCCAGATTTTCTAAGCCCATCGATTCGCCTAGCGTAATCAGTTCATGGACCGGGGTATTTTTTAGCTCAGTTAAATTCATAATGGTGAGTATTCAGTTTTGTCGAAATAGACTGACGGCAGAGTGAGTTAGATATAGTAGAGATGCTTACTCGACTGTTCAGTCGGCCAAGAGATAGCCTTAAATAACAGGCGTAGGAAAATTCGAAAGTAAAATTAGCACTATTGTGAAGAAAGATCCAGCAAAAGCAGGCAACGAATGTCGACCTGCTCACATAGTTACTACAGGTTTTCGTCTAAAAACGCTGTTAATTGTGCTTTAGACAGCGCACCAACTTTAGTCGCAGCCACTTTGCCATCTTTAAATAACAATAAAGTAGGGATCCCGCGAATACCAAACTTGGGCGGAGTCGCCGCATTTTGATCAATATTCAACTTACCTACGGTAACTTTGCCTGCGTATTCTTCAGCAACTTCATCGAGGATCGGTGCAATCATTTTGCACGGTCCACACCATTCAGCCCAAAAGTCTACTAATACAGGTGTGCTTGCATTTAGTACGTCTGCCTCGAAACTATCGTCACTCAGCTGAACTAATTTGTCGCTCATGTATTACTCCAAATATTCTCTGCTATCTATATAGATAATGTACCCGACTATTTGAAATGATCCGACTAATGAATGCAAGCCCAAGCTCATTCCAAGGCAATCTAAGCTACTACCAATTAACATAAGTAAATCACCAGCACAATAAAAGTAAATGTGGTGCTGGTAGTGCCAGATAGCTGTGATATGCTTACGCCATGAGCAAAGCACACTTAACTGAACTACGATTCGCCGACTTAGAGCTAGACGCTGGGGTATTAGAAGCCTTAGAACAGCACGGCTATCACAATTGCACCCCTATCCAAGCGCAAAGTCTACCGATCCTGCTGAAAGGCAAGGATATTGCGGGCCAAGCACAAACCGGTACGGGGAAAACCTTAGCCTTTTTAGTTGCCACCTTTAACCACTTGCTAACCACGCCAGTGCCTGAAGGTCGCCAACAAAATCAACCACGCGCCTTAATCTTAGCGCCCACCCGTGAATTAGCAATTCAAATTCACAACGATGCCCGTTTATTAGCCAAAGCAACTGGCTTAAAATTGGGTTTAGTGTATGGGGGTGAAGGTTATGCCAGCCAACGGGCAACCCTTGATGAAGGCGTTGATATCCTCATCGGCACCACCGGTCGGATGATTGACTATTTCAAACAGGGTGCCTTTAGCCTCAATAGTCTACAAGCCATGGTACTAGATGAAGCCGACCGCATGTTCGATCTCGGTTTCATTAAAGATATTCGTTATTTAATGCGCCGCATGCCAGAGCCCAAGCTGCGCCTGAACATGCTGTTTTCGGCTACCCTTTCATTTAAGGTGAAAGAGCTTGCCTTTGAACACATGAACGAACCGGAACACGTGATTGTAGAGCCAGAACAAATGACTGGCGTACGCATCCAGGAAGAGCTGTTTTACCCGTCCAATGACGACAAAATGGCATTACTACAAACCTTAATCGAAGAAGAATGGCCTGAACGGGCGATTATTTTCGCCAATACCAAACACCGCTGCGAAGACATTTGGGGACACTTGGTTGCCGACCAACACCGCGTTGGTTTGTTAACCGGAGATGTACCACAGCGTAAGCGGGTACAAATACTCGAACAATTTACCGATGGTAAATTAGACATCTTAGTAGCCACCGATGTCGCCGCACGAGGCCTACATATTCCCTCGGTAACCCACGTATTTAATTACGATCTTCCCGACGACGCAGAAGATTACGTTCACCGCATTGGTCGAACTGGGCGTGCCGGTTTAAGTGGTCACGCGATTAGCCTAGCCTGTGAAGAATATGTTTTCAACTTACCGGCGATCGAAGAGTACATCAAACATCCGGTGCCATTGAGTCAATATGACAGTGAAGCTTTACTACGCGATTTACCGCGAGCCCAGCGAGTTCATCGACCTAAAAGTGTCAATAGTCGCGGCGGCGCACGGGGAAGTAATCGAAGTAGCAGTAGCGGCCACTCCAAACCAAGACGCAGTCGCCACTCATAACTGAGCGCTCAAGGATGAACGAGTCAAAATCTTCGCCCCTCTATGCAGCCATTGATTTAGGTTCTAACAGCTTCCACATGTTAATCGTGCGGGAGCTCAGTGGCTGCGTACAGACCATTGCCAAGGTTAAGCGAAAGGTTCGACTCGCTGAAGGCTTAGATAAAAATAATCAACTCGATCAGGCAGCGATGGTCCGCGGTTGGCAATGCCTGAGTTTATTTTCTGAGCAATTACGCGATATCCCCGAACAACAGATCAAAATTGTGGCCACCGCAGCCCTGCGTAAGGCCGTCAACGCCCAAGTATTTTTAACTCAAGCAGAAAAAATACTCGCAAATAAAATCAATATCATTAGCGGTGAAACCGAAGCCAAAATCATTTACCGTGGAGTGGCTCACACCAGCGGCGGCCATGGTAAACGTTTGGTGATCGATATTGGGGGTGCAAGTACCGAATTAGTGATTGGTGAACAAAGCGAAACTCGGCTATTAAATAGCCTCGATATGGGCTGTGTCACCTGGCTGAAGCGTTATTTTTCAGACTCTCTGAGTGAGGGTAACTTCGCCCAAGCCATTGAAGCAGCCAAAGCAGTGATTGAGCCGGTACTCAGTGATTATCGACGTCTCGGTTGGAAAAGCGCTTTAGGAGCCTCTGGCACTATTCAAGCCGTATTAGAAATTATCACCGCTCAAGGCCTCGATGAACGGATCACCTATCCCAAACTGAAAGCGATTCAACAACAAGTGATCGCTTGTGGCAAACTTGAAACACTCAATATCGAGGGGCTCAACGAAGAACGTAAACCAGTATTTGCATCTGGATTAGCAATTTTAATCGCCTTGTTCGAAAGCTTGCAAATTGAAGGACTCACCCTCGCGGGCGGCGCACTACGCGAGGGTTTAGTCTATGGTCTACTGAGTCAACAAGAAACCAGTAGCGTCCGCGCACGCACCGCTGAAAGCTTCATCAAACGCCATCACATCGATGTACAACAAGCAGAGCGAGTCGCTCATTGTGCGATTACGCTTTGCCAACAAGTTACTCCTCGTCTCAGCGATCGAGCTTTAAGCTTATTAAAGTGGGCAGCTATGTTTCATGAGGTTGGCTTGAATATCGAATTTAAAAAAGCCCCCGAGCATGCAGCTTATATTATCGATCATTCTGATTTACCCGGCTTTACTAGCGCTCAAAAGCATTTTGTCTCCAGCCTAATGCTCAATCAGCGAGGTCAGTGGCAAGCCCAGCTATTAAGCCAACAACATGCTTTAGAAAAACCAGAAGCCCTGATATTAACCCGCATGCTGCGGATCGCTATCATCGTCTGTATGCGTCGCACCGAAGGTAGCGTACCAAACATCAGCTTGTTACAGAATGAAAATGACTGGCAACTTTGTTTTCCTCCCACCTGGAGTGAGCAACACCCCTTACGCGCAGCAGAACTAGAACTAGAAGCCAAAGTACAAAGCGAAGTTGGTTATCCATTGCGGGTAATTGAGGCGCTCTGTTAAAATTCGTTACATGCTGTAGGTTAAGCTGAGTGTGCTTAAAAGGCAGCCAGCATTGATTTTAAGCAAGCCCCTTCTACTTGTTTGCCTACCGGCAAGATAGCACCGACTGAAGCGTGGCTTCCCTCGATGTACTCAGCACTATAGATAGCGGAATCATAAGACCGAATCCCGAGATCAACTCAAGCTTTAGTGCTCCGGCAATCCTATCAGATGGCCAGCAAAGCTAAGCTCACCTAAACATTCTTCTTTACCCAACGAATATCACTACAAGTACTGCGCTAATATTGACCTAAGCCGATGAGGCTGGCACTATGCGCCGCAAACCAGCAACATTTAGATCGTTGTCTCAAAAAACGTGTTACCACTGTGCTATTAAGTCGAGGAGAATACAATGCCACAACCACTCGTTGCCATCGTCATGGGATCCAAAAGTGATTGGCCAACCATGGAAAACGCCGCCGAAATACTGAGCCAACTAGGCGTAGAATTTGAAGTGGAAGTAGTTTCAGCGCACCGCACTCCCGACAAATTAATGAGTTTTTCAGCCAATGCAGCTGAACGGGGTATTCGCGTCATCATCGGTGGGGCAGGCGGAGCAGCGCACTTGCCCGGCATGATCGCTTCCAAAACCCGTCTTCCAGTACTTGGTGTGCCCGTACAAAGTAAGGCGCTTAGCGGTATGGATAGCCTGCTGTCAATCGCTCAAATGCCTAAGGGCGTCGCCGTTGGCACCTTAGCTATCGGTACCGCAGGAGCCTATAACGCAGGTCTCTTCGCGGCCCAAATTTTAGCAACCACCGATCCTCAACTAGCGCAACGCATCGAAGCATTCCGCACCGCGCAAACCGAATCGGTATTGGCGCACCCCGACCCACGTATCGCCGAGTAGTTAGGTTAACAGAATGAACAAAATTTGGATCCTCGGCGCAGGCCAACTTGGCGCCATGCTCAAACATGCCGCCCAACCACTTTGTCTGGAAGTTCGTCCGGTGGAGACCGACGAGCTTGAGCAATTTGCCATTGGCGATGACGACGTGGTCACCGTTGAGCGGGAACATTGGCCTGTCACGCCTGCCACCGAACAACTCACCCAGCATCCACGATTTTTAAATGGCCCCGCTCTGGCGCAATTAGCCGACCGAGCCAGCCAGAAACGTCTACTCGATTCGCTCTCTTTGGCGACCGCGCCTTGGGTCGATGTGAAAACACAGCATAGTGCCGAGCAACTGTTCGCTGAATTAGGCGAACGAGTGTTACTCAAACAGCGCTCAGGTGGTTACGATGGAAAGGGCCAACATTGGTTAAAACAACAAGGCAACGCTGAGCAACGCGCGATTCCGCATACTTGGTTAGATCATTGTATTGCCGAACAGGCAATCAATTTCGAAGAAGAAGTCTCATTAATCGGCATGCGTCATGCCAACGGCGAGACGGCCTTCTACCCACTAGCGATTAATCAGCATCATCAAGGCATTTTATTAGCCACCGTTTCACCTGTCGCCAGTAAAGCACCGCTGCAAAGCCAAGCCGAAGCGATGCTGGGCAAGCTCATGGAAGCCTTAAATTATGTTGGCGTAATGACCATGGAATGCTTCCAAGTGGGACAACAACTGTTAATCAACGAAATTGCGCCGCGGGTCCACAACAGCGGCCATTGGACCCAGGCAGGAGCAAGCTTAAGCCAGTTTGAAGCGCATTTGCGTGCTGTCGCCAACTTACCCTTAGTGCAGCCGTTGGTGAAAACTCAAAGCGTGATGCTTAACCTAATCGGTGTCGACTATGACCAACGCTGGCTCAGCGTACCGGGCGTAGAAATATTCTGGTATGGCAAAGAGGTTCGTCCCGGACGAAAAGTCGGCCATATCAACATCAGTATCGCCGAGCGCCAGCAGCTACTCAACAGCCTCGCCCAACTACAACCGCTGATGAGCCCGGTCTATAGTGATGCCATCGCCTGGTTAATCGGTCACCTCGACTAAAGCACGAACTAAGCCTTGTGGCTGCGCTAGCAGCTTCGCCACAAGGCTTGGGTTCATTGAATATTACAAGATTTCTGGAGTAAGCTCCTTGAGCTACGAATGGCTCGCGCTATTAGCAGCGGCCCTATGGGCCCTCACCAGCTTAATTTCGGTCACTCCCAGCCGTCAACTTGGCGCCTTCGCCTATAGTCGCTGGCGGATGGGTTTAGTCAGCCTAATGTTGGCCACTGCAACTTTAGTTAATAACAACTGGCAGAACATCAGCTTCGAACAAGCAGCCTTGTTTGCCCTCTCGGGATTTATTGGGGTATTTGTTGGTGACACCGCCCTGTTTGCCTGTATGAATCGACTCGGGCCGCGTCGGGCCAGCCTATTATTTGCATGCCATGCCGCTTTTTCCGCTTTCTTAGGAGTTTACTTATTTAACGAACAGCTATCGGGTTGGCCCTTAGTGGGGGCTGCAAGTTTATTTCTCGGGGTTATTCTGGCGGTAAGCTTCGGCCGTAAAGCCAATCAACATAGCTGGGAAAAGATCAATGGTCCGGTGAGTATCGCGCTATTGCTGGGTTTGAGTGCGGCGCTTTGTCAAAGCATCGGCACCGTGATGCTAAAGCCGCTATTAAGCGCCAGCGCGGCCCATCCGGTCGACCCCATCGCCGCCTCAACGCTACGGATGCTCAGCGCTTTTACTGCGCATATGTTGTTATACTTTGCAGCCCATAAACTGGCGCGCGCCCATAAGCCACTCACCCCAAGATTATTTATGATGATTGCCAGCAATGGTTTTCTCGCCATGGCGGTAGGCATGACCCTGATGCTGTTTGCGCTACGCAATGGCGATGTTTCTGTGGTGGCGCTCTTGTCCTCCAGCTCGCCAATCTTAGTCTTGCCGCTACTCTGGATCTACACCAAACAAGCCCCCACCTATTCGGCATGGGCGAGCGCCGCACTGTGTGTGGTAGGCAGTAGTTTACTGATTTTTGGCTAGTGATTGGCTACCGAAAACACCGGCAAATGGGCGATCCGCTGCCGAATAAAAAATACCTGCTGCTGATATAGTGCAGAATCACTCGACTGATAAATTTTCAGGAATTGTTGTTCGCTGAGTCCCTCGCTTAAGTCATCGACCCGAGGAAATAAATCTTGCTCGGCGCTGGCTTGGCGCATTGCCTGCAAAAATGCTTGAGTCTTGGCTAAGCTGGTAGCCGTTTGCGCAAACTGAATGCCGGTAAAATCGGCCGCCAAATCAGCAAAACTAAAGCCACTGCCACCAGCCACAGAATCAAATAGCTCTTTAAATTCCCCTATCGAGGCACTAAAACCTTGCTCTGCCGCCATCCGCAGGCCTGCCGAATAGCTAAAGTGCAATAGCAAATCACGGCGTCCCGCTAAACGAACATTACTGGGCGCAGGCACAAACGGCAGCTCAAGCGAAAAACGTTTCAGCAATAAACTTCGCAAGCTTCCTTCACTAAAAAACAGGCTTACCGCCCAAATCATCGCTTGTTGCTCGACTAATAGCGAACCTCTCTGCCCGCGCAAGGCGACGTCAAAGCTTAAAGGATAGAGATAATCAAACAATGAAACCTCCATCTGCCCCGCATACTGCTGACCTAACAAGGCCAACTTATGATAGTAGTAGGCAATTGGCAGGCCAATGGTTTGTGGTTGTTGCCATTGACTGAATGATTGATAGGCCTTGATGAGCGTTTGGCGAACATTCGCCTTTGCAGTCACCTGTAAGCGCAATGTTTGCTGATCAACCTGCGGGACACTCATGTGACTGACTAGCGCCTTCAAAGGCAGCTCAGGAAAGTAGCGCTCACTTAGCCACAATAAAGCCACAAACACTGGCTGTGCAGGCAAGCTTAAGTCCCCTAGAGTTAGCTCAGCCAATTGCAAACCTTGGCTGGATGGGAGCAGACTAACTTGAAGATTCAAATAACGGCCAAACCACTGTGCGGGTAGAGTAATCGTTGCCCGCAGTCGCAATTGTTCTGCTTGAAGTTGTGTCTCAACATTGATCTGGCTAAAAGCACGTGAGCTTAATCGGCTTAGCGCCTGCAGTTGCTGTGAAGATAACAAAATATCAACTGGCTGGCTGGCATCGCCGAGTCGCTGCATATTCTCTTGCAATAAATGCTTAACATCCGCCACTTGCTGTGGGCTCGGCGCTGGTGGAGCAGGAATGCTAGCCAGTGTTGACAGGGCCAACTTCAAGCCAAGCAAACCACTCAACGCTACCAGCAGCAATAAGCTTAATCCCCAGGCCAGCAGCTTCGCCAAGACGGTCATTTAAGCTACCCAGCTTTGCCCAAGGTAAAAGCTGGGCTGCGGCAGCCTATTCGGCTAACCATTGGGCCACATCTTTGGCAAAATAAGTCAAAATACCATCGGCACCAGCGCGCTTAAAGGCCAGCAAAGATTCCAAAACCACTGGACGCTCCTCCAACCAGCCATTGGCAAAAGCAGCCTTATGCATGGCGTATTCACCACTCACCTGATAAGCAAAGGTGGGCAGCGAAAAAGTATCCTTCACCTGACGCACCACATCAAGATAGGGCATGCCCGGCTTCACTATCACCATGTCGGCACCTTCCTCGATATCCAGCGCCACTTCGTGCAAGGCTTCCTGAGTATTGGCGGGATCCATTTGATAGGTCTTCTTATTACCACCTTTTAAGTTGCTGGCGCTACCGAGTGCATCGCGGAACGGGCCATAGTAACCCGAGGCATATTTAGCAGAATAAGCCATGATCATGGTGTTGTGGTAACCCGCTTCTTCCAAGGCTTCGCGGATTGCCCCAATTCGTCCATCCATCATATCCGAAGGTGCCACCACATCAGCCCCCGCGGCGGCGTGGGAAAGCGCCTGCTTGACTAAAACTTCAGTGGTAATGTCATTTTGCACATAGCCCTGCGAATCAATGATCCCGTCTTGGCCATGAGTGGTAAACGGATCAAGCGCCACATCGACCATCACTCCCAGCTCGGGAAAGGCCGCCTTCAAGGCGACAATCGCTCGTTGCGCTATGCCATCTTCGGCATAAGCCTGCTCCGCCAGCAGCGACTTCTGCGCCAGTGGCATCACCGGAAATAGTGCTACCATCGGCACCCCCAGAGCCACCAGCTGCTCGGCCTCTTTTAATAATAAATCAATCGTAAATCGCTGTACGCCGGGCATCGACGCCACCGCCTCGGTTTGATTTTCACCCTCGATAACAAACATCGGGTAAATCAAATCATCAACCGTTAGTTGATTTTCTGCCACTAAACGGCGGGAAAATTCATGGCGTCGAAGACGACGCATCCGGGTAGCGGGAAAGACTCTTGATACGCTCACTCAGCACTCCTATTTGCTCTGATGATCAAGCGTTACTTTAAGCCCAACTTAGCCGTTCGGCAAGTATGGATTGCATTTACAATCAGCAATGCTGAGCCAGCAATAGCAAACGTCTTCAAGAAAGATAAATCGACCATCCTGCGCAGTTTACTCGATCAATCTGAATCGAAGTGGTGCGGGTCACACATCCTACACCGACCTTAATTAAGATATACAATAATAAAAATGGTTCACTAAATCGACACACCCGCGAGTGAATTGCAGATCCTGATCGCGAACTATTGGGAAAACGTTTCCACTAAAAAGAATAATTTGCTAAATTGACCGCAAATATGAGCAGCTACGACTTATATTTGGTATTTGGCGATGCTTTGTAACGAAGAGCAGCCTTCGTTATTCAGTTATTTTTGGAGTACAAATGGCCACTATTAAAGACGTCGCCGCCGCAGCCGGTGTTTCTGTTGCCACGGTTTCACGGGTGGTCAACAATGGACCCAAGGTGAGCGCCAAAAATCGTGAGTTAGTAAAAAAAGTGATGCTCGAATTAGGCTATCGACCCAATGCCAATGCCCGAGCGCTAGTCACCCAAACCAACCCCACACTAGGTTTGGTCTTTAGTGAATTAACCGATCCATTTTTTGCTACCTTGGCTGGTGGCGTAGAAAAAATCACCCGTAACCATAACATCCAACTGTTGATCAGCAATGGTTTAGTCAGTGCCGAGACCGAGAAGCAGGCCATCGAAACGCTTTTAGAACAGCGTTGCCAAGCATTGGTGGTTCATGCCAAGGCCTTGAGTAACCAAACGCTCATCGACTACGCCAACGCTATTCCCGCAATGGTACTGATTAACCGATTCATTCCAGAAATTGCCCATCGCTGTGTCTGGTTAGACAATCAGGCTGGCGGTGAAGCTGCGGCACGTCATTTATTGTCTTTGGGTCATCGCAATATCGCCTGTATCAGCAGTAACTACGATATTGAAGATCCTCGACTTCGTCTTGAAGGGGTAAAAAGTATTCTTGCCGAAAGCAACACGCCCTTAGCAGAGCATGCAATTGCCACGGCAGAACCCAATGAAATTGGCGGTGAAATCGCCGCTCAGAACCTGTTAGCTCGTGGTTTAGATTTGAGCGCCGTGATCGTCTATAACGATGCGATGGCTTCGGGCGTGATCAGCGTATTATGCGATAACGGCTATCGAGTCCCCGAGGATATATCGGTGATTGGTTTCGATGATGTCTTACTGTCCCGCTATCTACGCCCCAAGCTTACTACCATGCGCTATCCGATCGAGATGATGGCAATGGAAGCGGCCGAAATGTCGCTAGCGTTGGCCAATGGCGAGAATGTCGCAGACTTACACAAGTACGTACCAACCCTCGTCAAACGAGACTCGGTTGCGCCACCCCGGACAAACCAAACTTAGCTCAAACTCGGCAACTAACGTGGCTAACCACGCTTAGATCCCTAATTTGTCACGCAGATTATAGTAAACCGCGCCCAAGGCAGTATACGGCAGCCTTCACCAATAAATGACGACCACCAAGAAAACAGTGCAGGCTAACCACGCTTAGATCCCTAATTTGTCACGCAGATTATAGTAAACCGCGCCCAAAGCAGTAAACGGTACCTGTAAATGACGGCCTCCAGGAAAACGGTAGTGGCTCAGCGAGGCAAACACATCAAAACGCTGCGCTTGTTCGCTCAGCACTTCTGCCAATAGTTTACCCGCTAAGTGGGTACAACTCAGGCCATGGCCACTGTAACCCTGTAGATAATAAATATTGCTGTCTAAGCGACCGAATTGTGGCATCCGTGAATAGGTCAGTAAGAAGTTACCGGTCCACGCATAGTCAATTTTAAGCCCGCGCAACTGCGGAAATAAAGCTTCAAACTTGGGGCGTATTTGCCGCTCAATAGAAGCCAAAGGCTTGGCGCCATATACCACACCGCCACCAAACAATAAGCGTCGATCGGCGGTCAGCCGATAATAATCTAACAAATAATTGCAGTCTTCCACGCAGTAATTTTGCGGTAGTAATTGCTGACACTGCGCTTCACTCAGCGGTTCAGTCGCCACCACCTGAGTGCCACACCGAATCGCCTTATCACTGAGTTTAGGCTCTAATTCCCCGAGGTAAGCATTGCCCGCAAATAACAGATAATTGGCACTCACGCTGCCATGTGTGGTCAACACCTTAGTGACTTCCCCCCTTTGATAAGATATTACTGGCGACTGCTCGTATATTTCACCGCCCAAACTTAATAGGGCTTCAGCCTCACCTAAAGCAAGATTCAAAGGATGAATATGCCCGCCCTTCCTGTCTAATAAACCGCCCACATAGGCCTCGGTCCCCACCACCTGAGCTAACTGCGCTTTATCCAGAAGTTCCAGTTGATGGTTACCAAAGCGTTCCCAATTGGCTTTTTGTTCAATTAAGCCTCTCAATTGCTTGGCGTTATAGGCCGCGAATACCCCACCTTGTTGATAATCACAGGCAATTTGGTAGTCCTGAATACGGGAACGAATAATTTCGCCGCCTTCAAAAATCATCTCATTCAGGGCCTGAGCGGTTTTTTGATCATAGCGCTGTTCAATGACATCCACATCGCGGCTATAGCTATTCACAATTTGTCCGCCATTACGGCCAGTCGCGCCAAAGCCGACCCGAGCAGCTTCTAGCACCACCACATGGAAGCCTTTCTCGGCAAGATGCAGGGCCGAAGACAAGCCACTAAATCCTGCGCCAATGATGCAAACGTCACAGCGAATATCCCGTTGTAACTGAGCAAACTGGCGCGAATGATTAGCCGTTGCTGCATAGTAAGAATCGGTATGTTGTTGCATAGGATCTCCTTAAATCAGGCTTGCTGATGCCGTTCTGCTGCCGCCACGAACTGACTAAATAGGACCTGCGACAAGGGATTTTGCGCCGCTTGCCACTCGGGATGCCATTGCACCGCATAAAAAAACGGGTGCTCAGCTAAGCAATAGGCTTCGATCAGACCGTCTTCGGCAATTGCCTCCAGCTGTAAACCCTCGGCCAACTGGTCAATGCCTTGATTATGTAAAGAATTCACCTCAATTTGCTCAGTGTCGAGCCATTGCGCCAGCTTACCTTGTGGATTTAATTTGAGGGGATGCTGGCTGGCATACTTTACTGCGAAGTCTTTAGTTTCTGACTCACGATGCTCAATTGCTCCTTCCCGCAGGTAGACCTGGTGATGCAAACTCCCCCCCAGCGCAACATTCATTTCCTGGAAGCCACGACAAATACCAAACACTGGCAAGCCCTGCTGCCGAGAGTAGTCAACAATAGCAAAGGCTAAACGATCGCGCCCCGGGTCGAGCCTTGGTTCATGATGGCTGGCCGCATAAAGTTGCGGATCAACATTAGAGTGACTACCAGTCAGCAACACCCCATCCAGTTGACTCAGCACGCGATTTAAGGCCGACGCACTTAAATGATGGGGCAGTAAAATTGCACCCGCGCCATACGCGGCTAAGGCATTTAGATAAAACTCATTGACGCTTTGTATTTGATAGGCGTCCTGTTGTTTATGGCAACAAATCACTCCGATTAAAGCTTGTTTTTGATTCGCTTCCACTGCGCACTCCGTTCAGTATTCATTCAATATTTAGCTACAAACTGCCACGAAATAGATTAAATGTAAATTATATTTAACAAATGATAATTTGGCGTGCGAAGTTCCATGCTCCGACTGAGACGAAATTGAGCCCTCAGCCATGCAAAACAAACACCAGCATCTAGGCTTATGGCGTCAACGAGACTTGCTGCTTATGTGCCTCAATAACCGAGTGGCTTAAACCCAGTACGACTTTTTTAACCGCATACGCGCGCATCCCAGCCAACACAAGTGTCGCCACCATCGGGACATTCAGGAAAAGCGAGCATGCGCTGTGAAAAGCTGACACCGTCAATATTCCCCTTAAGCGTTTGGATAATAATCGGCTGTCACTATGGGTTCTCGGCTTGCGTATAGTTGATAAATTCATCGGTATGCTGATCACATTCCACCAACTCCCAAATCGGGCCTCGAAATATGTTTCCTGCTCGGAGCCAATATTGCATATTCAGATAAGTGACAAAATGAGTAACGGTTAACTGTTTGCTATCAGGCAATTGTTGGCTAATGCTGCGCGCCAAGTAATCAACTTTATTGGGCGTCACCCATTCATCGCCTAAACGGTCAATACCATACTGGCAACTCGTCACCAAGTACGAGAGTCCTCGGTTTCACTCTCACTTGCATCCCGCAAATTTTGAGTTGCTAAGTGCCCGCTACCGGTTGCCAGTAAGAGAAGTTGAGCAGAGTTTAAACTTGCACAGGCGTTCAGGCCTAAGCCCATCAGTCAGCTGAATATTTTTTTCATGGTACATTTGGTCCTTCAATGCATATCTCCGTCATCCCTAATGGCTGGGCCTTAGCGCTATAGTTCTGCGGCCAAGCATCCATAAGCCCTGCACTTAAGGCCACAAATCATGCTATTAATCACACAGTCCGCGAGCCAATCAATAGCGACCTAAAGCATTACAAGGTAGAATTAGCTGGCGAAATACCACGAGCAAGAGGCTCTTCTCAACGATGACAGAACAAGTCAGTATCACCATCAGTATT
The DNA here is from genome assembly GCF_050870855.2 of Agarivorans sp. QJM3NY_30. Lineage (GTDB taxonomy): Bacteria > Pseudomonadota > Gammaproteobacteria > Enterobacterales > Celerinatantimonadaceae > Agarivorans. Next base: position 4,866,796 of record NZ_CP194038.2, read on the forward strand.
GGCGCTTCGGCTACGCCAGCTCAAAATCAAGCTCACAAGGTCCTGACCCCCAAACCGCCCTTCGATTTACGTAAGATATTCGCCGCCTTCGTGGTACTGGTGGCACTGCTGTTACTGATATGCACGCTGATTTATCGATATTGGCCTCGTGCGCCCGAGGCGCATGCCGGAGCGGCGAGCACGGCACTCATTCAAAGGCCAAACCAAGAAGGTAGCCAGCAAGATCTCAAGTCAGCGGCCACACCACCATCTTCTGCCAATAGTCAGCAGGTTAGCGCAGCAGCAAGCCTCACTGAGCGAACATCCGAATCCGCGCCACAAGCGTCGGTTCAGCTCGAAAGCGTCTCACCACAACTCAAATTAAATCCAGATAACCCAGCCAGCCTTGCCGAGATAAATCATCAGCATGCCGCAGCTCCGCCAGTCGTTGTAACACCAGCGCCAAGCACCAGCCAGCGAGCAACCGGCAAGCCGTCTGCTGCAACAGAACAAATGCCACCCCAGCCAGAGGCCCCTGCGAGCGAGACAGCAGATTTAGCACTGCGAGCAAAGCAAGCGCCAAGCGACGAGCCGACAACCCCACCGCTGACCCACGCTGAGCACCCACCAGCTACGGCTGGCACACCGCCACGGCCGCAGTCAGACAAACGGCTTCGCGCAAACCTGAGTCCAAGCCAGATACCAATGCCCGGCCCTCAGATTGTCGATCTACGAGTCAAACGCGGCCAACTCACCAACGGCATCCGCGCTCGCGAGCCCATCGATCAAGTGCGAGGCGTCTCGCTGGCCCAGCAGCAACAAATTTTCTTATTTCTGGAGCTCTTGAATATGCAAGGGCAAACGCTTGAGGTACGCTGGTATCATCAGCAGCAATTGCAAGCCACGGTAAACTTGGCCATTGGCGGGCAGCGTTGGCGCACCAAGGCCAGTAAACGCTTTGACTCATTCAGTCTGGGACAATGGCAAGTAGTGGTATTTGCACAACAGAAATTACTCTACGAGCAAGACTTCATGGTAGGACCATAATCACACCAGCTATCGGCCACATTCATTCGATGGTTTAATGCATCCTTCGATTGAAACCCAAAGTGAGTCAATGAAGGCCAATACTTATCATATTAACTCGTTGTTAATATTGAAAAACAACTAAAAATTCAGGTCTTCCTTTAAAGCGAGCTAAAGCAACTGTTCATAAAAGGATTTGTTATAAGCTTGCACTTCCTGAAAGTGCTGATTAAATTAATAACAGAGTCAACGGACAGGACGAACAATGGAACTAGCGCTCATACGTAGTGCCCTCGGCTGGGGTGCAGTGATCAACATCGCAGTACTTATTTATTGGTTTGCTTTTTTAACCCTTGCCCACGATTGGACTTATCAGCTGCATGCCAAGTGGTTTAAGCTTAGTGTCGAAAAATTTGACCGTTTTCACTACCTAGGCTTGGCACTCTATAAAGTCGCCATCATCGCCTTTTATATCGTGCCTTACATCGCCTTAGGTATCGTTTTAGATTAGTCGCTATACAGCACTATCGATTGCGGCTCACTGATCGAATAACCGACCGTGGCCACCCCTTCTACATCCTGAATTTTGGTATGAATGGTACCTTCGACCCACACCGGATCCCAGATATCTTCCAGCTGCACTCCTTGCTTGTAAGTGACATAAACAATCTGGTTCGGTGGTGGTGGTGGATAATGTAAACAAGCGCCGAAATAAGGCACCAATAAGAATGCTTTGATCAACTCACCATCACTCTCTAGAGGCACAATAAATCCAGGAATACGCAGCGTTTTGCCATCCAAGGCCTTATTTACACTCACGTTTAAGTTCTGCTGAACCGGCTGATCTAAAGGCGCATTATGGTCAATCGCTGCGGGAGCAGCTTGTCGCTCACTCTCGGGAATTAATTGCTCCCAAACATCAATGTCTTCGCCATACGCAGCGCTACTCAATAACAGGCCAGCAATAAGCCAATGGTATATTCTCATGTTGTTGCTCCTGACTAAATTTTAATACTCATGCCATCGCTGAGTGAATAACGATAAGCGCGCCATGCCGGTAACAGCCCAGCGATAAAACCAACTCCCATCACTAGCAGCAACAAGTAAGCTTGTTGTAAAGTCGGCCAGCTGAGTACCATATAAAAGCCAAACTGATTGAGTAAAATCGGCTTCGCCAGCGCTAATAATCCATACATACTTACCAAACCCAGCAAGGACCCCAGCACACTCAGTAACAGCGCTTCGATCAATAATAAGGTGAAAATATGCCTTGGCTTCGCGCCCACCGAGCGTAAGATCGCCATTTCACGGCGGCGCTCTTTTAGACTAACCATCAAGGTGGTTAACATGCTCATTAAGCCAGTGATCACCACACAAATCGAGACCGCAAGTAAGGCCGTCTCGGCGATGCTTAAAATACCCCATAACTCTTGCAAAGCCACACCGGGCAAGATCGCGAGTAAAGCCTCTTGTTTCGACTGATTGATTTGCCGTTGCAGACTAAATATTTGCAACTTGGATTTGGTGCCGAGCATCATCGCAGTAATACTGGAAGGCGTTAGTTGTTGTTTGGTAAAAGGCTGTTTTTGCGCGGGCAAATGGATCGCTTCGATGCCAGCCAAAGAAGTAATCACGGTGCGATCGACTGGCGTCCCCGTGGCTTGTAAAATGCCACTCACCACAAAAGGAAATTGCTCGTGATTCACAAAACTCACCGCGGCAATGCCATGCGCGACGACAATTTTATCCCCCAGCCGATACCCCAGCTTTCTAGCAACCTCGGCCCCTAATACCACATCATAAGTATTGCTCAATTCACCGCCTTGCTTAAATTTCAAGGCTTGCTTATTGGCATATTGATAGTGTTCAAAAAAACTATTACTGGTGCCCATCACGCGATAGCCCCGGTGGGAATCACCCAGAGAGATGGGGATCGCCCACTTGACTGAGGCATTTTGTTGGATATCTAAGTAACTTTGCCAAGATATATTATTGGTAGCATTACCAATACGAAATACCGAATACAACAACAATTGGGTGGGGCCACTGCGAGCACCCACGATCAAGTCAGTGCCAGAGATGGTCGATGCAAAGCTGGACTTGGCCTGAGTTCGTAAATTCTCGACCCCCAGCAACAGGGCCACACTTAAGGCAATGGTGAGCAAGCTCAGCAATACCGTCCCACGCCTCGCCCAAAGGCTATGCCAAGCTAAATTAAGCAGACTCATGTCGACCTCCTAAATTAACCGCAGGCAAGTCAACGACTTGAGTAAAACGCTGCGCTAAATCATGATCATGACTCACCAATAACAGGCTGCTATCACAGTGCTCTAACTCAGCCATCAACAAGTTCATGAAATGTTCTCGATTCACTTTATCAAGCGCCGAAGTGGGTTCATCGGCAATGATTAAGGCTGGTGAACCAATCATCGCTCGTGCCGCTGCCACCCGTTGCTGCTGACCGATACTCAATTGGCCCACCGCTTGATGTAATTGTTTGTCGGGCAATTGCAGGTGGGACAATAAGCGTCGTGCTTCTTCGATAACGCTGGAAGAACGGCTTAAAGCGCGCTGTTTGCGCAACTTCGAAAACTGGCAGGCTAAGGCTACGTTTTCCAAAACTGATAAGTAAGGCAACAAATTGAACTGCTGAAACACATAACCGATATGATCAGCTCGTAATTGATCTCGACCCGCAGAACTGAGGCTATCGCAGTCTTGACCCATAAATCGCAACTGGCCTTGTTGAGGGCTAATCACTCCAGCAATCAAACTCAGCAAGGTCGATTTCCCACAGCCGCTAGGCCCATGAATAAAGGTATGACTCGCAGGCGCAATGCTTAAATGGGGAATATGGATAGCCGGGTGAGTCTCACCCGGCCAAGCAAATACCACCTCATCTAAACACAATAGAGAAGCAGATTCAGGCATCTTATAGGGCTACCTTGTGTTGCTCTGCAGTCACCTCAATCGCAATTTGACCGCGATCGCTAGCGCCTTGAACCAGAATTTTCTGCATCCGAGGGAAGCGCTCAAACCAGTGCAAATTAAAGCTTTGCAACTCCGATAACTGGTGACAGTGAAAATGATAACTGAAAGTCACATCCTGATGACCACTGTGTTCGTGGTCATGGTCATGATCCGCCGCTTCATGTTCGTGCTCATGCTCGTGATCCGCCGCTTCATGTTCGTGCTCGTGCTCATGATCCGCCGCGTCATGTTCGTGCTCATGCTCGTGATCCGCCGCTTCATGTTCGTGCTCATGCTCGTGATCCGCCGCTTCATGTTCGTGCTCATGCTCATGATCCGCCGCTTCATGTTCGTGCTCGTGGTCACTTTGCTGCAAAGCCCCCCACTCTTGACTCAAGCTTTCTAATTCGCAATCGCCGCCATTAAAACTGAACAGCTGCGGAGCATTTTCAATTTGCAGCTTAGCCGCAGCTAAAGCCTGTTGTTCCGCCGCTGTGACAGGGGCGTGCTCAAAACCTAATAAATTATCCGCAGGCGAATGAATTTCAATCGCCAATTCTTCATCACCGGCAGCAAAAAATAATTCAGCAACACCGTGCTGGTGGGCAGATTGCGCATACGTCACGCCACTCAACAGGCCAAAGCCTGCTAACAAAACAGATCTTAATTTCATTGTATATATCCATGGTTAACTAAAAATAAATGTTATTAAATTAGTACCATAGAACAGGTGGCGCGCGCGCAATTGCGCGTAGGGTATGCAGCCAAGTATAACGATAGTTTACCGTTTGATAAGTAATGCCAACCACCGCAAAGGCGATAAATAGAGCACTACTACAAATTGCTGTCGATAATTGGCCAAGGTGAAAACATAGCGGGCAGTGATGCTCGGAATGATGCGGGTTGAGTTTCTCGACTTGGTGTTCGCCCCAGACGAAGGCAAAGGCAAAAACTGACAGGATCAGTAGCCAAGAAACCCTTTGCTGCCAACGACGAATACGCATCACTCTACCTTGTATTCCTTCGCTTCTCGACAAGCTTAAATGCCATCGAGAAGCTTAATTTCATAAGAACTATACTTTCTTATATTTATCACGCCATTGTTAAAGATTAAATACTGACCTTTAATTCCTTGTAATATTCCTGTAACTAATGGATTTTTATCTAAGTTAAAACTACTTATTTTACTCGGGAATTGTTCAACCGGATAACTTAACTCCGTCATCGGCTGGTCATTCAAGGCGGTGATTGAATCGAGCCCATAACGCTCGGCCAAGTCGCTAAGAACGTTGCTAATCTGCGGTAATAAACGCTCTCGTTCGGCAAACAAGTCTAATCGACTCGCGTTTCCTTTCAACATCGTACGCCAATTGGTTTTATCGGCCACTAATTTGGCTAATTCAACTTCCACTAAACCTGATAACTGGCGAGTCGCCACTTGGAAAATAGCCAAAGCCTGAGTCGCACCTTGATCGATCCAACGTGTGGGAATTTGATTATGCCGAGTAATTCCCACCTTCAGCCCAGAGGTATTGGCTAAATAAACATAGTGCGGGATCATACAATTATTTTCGCCCCACTCCGGCTCACGGCAAGTCCCTGCAGCATAGTGACAGGTTTCCGGCTTCATAATGCACATGTCACAGCTGGCCAATTTACGCATACATACAAAACAGTGGCCTTGCGAGTAACTCTTCTTAGTGCCCTTACCGCAATTTCGACACTGAATTTTCCCAGTGAATTCAAACGCGAGAGGCTTACCAATCAGGGGATTTAGGTGTAATTCTTGTTCGCCTAACGGCAAATAATATTGTATCTGCTCGGCCAATACGCCGCGCATTTTTGATAAGTGGCCCTGCATTTCAGAAGTACTCAGATTGGCTCAAAGGTTGAGCAGTGTAATGCAAAGTGAAGGCTTTGTGTAGCGAGCTTAGTAAGGGTAGTTCTCATCACTGCCGAGCAGCTCTATCATCAATTGTCGTAATTCTCCATTGGCGATCAACTGACTCATGCCTAAATCAAAAAGTTTTAGTAAGTCACGCCCTTTTTCATTCGCGACAAAACAAAACTGAGAATTATTCTCTAACACACTATCAATAAAAATAAAATTTGAAGGCTTTGGCATTTTGGTCAATAGCAGTTCTATGTCTTCTCGATACTCGATCACGGCACCCACTCGGCCCAAATTAAGTAAATTTAGCATCTGAACTAAATTAGAATACTCTCGATAAACAACCCCGCGAGGTAATAGCTCCCCCCAATTGTAACCCAAACGAGAGATCACTTTTTTACCCACTAAGTCCTGATTGCTTTGATAAGAGCCTGCAAATTGTGATGTTGTCAGCATATCAACTCGATCGACTTCAACCGCATACAGAGAACAATAGGCCGATGAAAAATCATCACTGGAACCACCGAGAGCAATATCAACAAGCTGATGATCTAATAAAGCAATGCTACGAGGGAAAGGCACAAAATGAGGGGATATCGATGTATCCGGAAAAATTCGTTGTAATAAGCTAAAATAATAGCCCGTGCCGTCACGATGGGCGTAATTAGTCCATTCACCAGTCGCAATATTAATTGAATGCACCGCCGCCAGCGACACCGACCACCAGCAACATAACAGAATCAATAAGATCCGCACCACATCCCCGCTAAGCTAAGCTCTCTCATTTAGCTTAGCAAAGGAACCACAAACCGCCCTTTAATATGAAGGTTATTATTCAGTCTGTATAGTAAGCTTTGGTTTAGAATCCCATGCCTTCAAGGAGCCCATTCTTTTTCGCCAAAGAACTTGGTGTATCATCGTCGGAGACCCGATCAGCACCGCGTAACATCGCATCAATAAGCTCACCTGCATCAAACTTAGTTAAGGCCTCATCGGCACCGACTTGGTGGGCACGATCAACACTAATCTCGCTGGACAACGAAGTATGCAAAATAATATAGGCATCGGCAACTTGTGGATCACTGCGAACTTCAAAGGTTAATTCATAGCCATCTAAACCCGGCATTTCAATATCACTCACTAGGATATCAATCGCTTGTTTGCTTACCGCTGCCTGTTGCATCATCTTCAGCGCGGTCGCGCCATCACTGGCCATTTGGTAGTCAATTTCGATACTATCCAAAGCGCTCGACAGCTGCTTACGCGCAGTTGCAGAATCGTCCACTAATAAGATCCGCAACTGACTCAAGATGGCTTGATCAGGTAAGCTCACAGAAACTCGGATCCGATCTTCATCATCAGGGAACACCGTAGCAATCAGCTTTTCAATGTCGAGCAACTGAACCAATTTATCATCGACCCGAGTGACCCCTGTTACAAATGCATCTTTACCTAAAGAGCTAGGCGGTGGATCAATGTCACGCCAGCGACATTCGGTAATACGTTCAATCCCGCGCACTAAAAAGCCAATAGTTTGGCGGCTCACATCGGTAATAATAATTGAGCAGCTGGCTCGTTCTTCTTCGGTAATTGGCCGATACCCCACTGCAGCCGCCATATCTACCACCGAGATGGTTTGACCGCGCAATGAAGCAGATCCCAACACAAATGGATGAGACTGTGGCAGGGCGGTAAGACGTGTATAGGGAACGATCTCACGCACTTTCAAAGTACCAATTGCAAATAGTTGATTTAACGACAACCGAAAATGCAACAAACCTTGGGTTTGACTGGTGGCGCTGCTCATAAGACATCCTTCGTAATTTGATTCATGAACAATAAAATTTAAGCGCTGAGCCTAACCATTCAACCTTGGTCGGCCAGTCGAAACTGCTCACATACTTGTTTGATTATAGCGTTACTACAAACTAAGTGTGGTTGAGTAGCGCAAACGACTACAATATCAATTGCTGGTAATGACGGCATTGTTTTAGCGCACAATTCTAACAAATCTCCTTTGCTAGAACGAGCCATCGTTGCAACTGCCAACCCCTGCGCCACCAAACCATATAAACCACTGTGATTGGCGCTAGTTGCAATCAGTCGATAGGGTATCTCAGCCTTATCTAAACCGTCGATGGCACTACGATGAAACTTACAATCCGCTTCGTAAAGTGCTATCGCCAAGGGACTTTGAAGATGAGGGTTAATTTCAGCTGAACTCACCCAAACTCCTTGATCATGACGCAATAGATAACCTTCATCGCTATTTGGCGTACGAGTTAACACCGCTATATCCAGTTCACCCTGATCCAACTGCTGGCGTAAGCGATAACTTGGGGCAGAACTCAAACGTAAACATACATTAGGGATCTGTTGTTGTAATAGCTGAACCAGTAACGGCATCACCGATCGGCTGTAATCGTCTGGACAACCCAATCGTAATTCCACCTGCGTCTGCGGTTCTTTTAGCTCCTTCAGCGCCAAATCGTGCAAGCTGACAATACGTCGAGCATAACTGGCCAAGGCCTGCCCCGCGAGAGTCAAAACCAAGCCGCGGCCCTCTTTTTCAAACAAAGGACGATCACTCTCTTGCTGCAGCTTTTTCATTTGTGCACTAATCGCCGACTGCGTACGAAAAGTCTGGCTGGCCGCTCGCGTAAAACTGCCACTGTCCATGATTGCCACTAAACTACGCAGCGCATCAATATCCATCTTCAACCCATCAACAGCATTTATCAGTGCCATCAAAAATAATCGTTATTCATTACACAAGCAACTTGCGACACTCATCCTAAGCCACACAACAAGGAAATAACATGATATTGCACGATTATTTGCCATCGGGAAATGGCTATAAAATTAGATTATTACTGAGCCTGCTCGGCCAAGATTATCAACTAAAGTGCTACGACATTGTACAGGGGGAGACCCACACCGAAGCATTTCTAAAACTTAACGCTAACGGTAAGATCCCAGTGTTAGAGTTCGACGATGGCCGCAGTTTAACCGAATCAAATGCCATCTTGTATTACCTTGCTCAAGGAACACCCTATTGGCCTGAGGAATTGTGGCAGCAAAGCCAAGTACTACGCTGGATGAACTTTGAACAATATAGCCATGAGCCAAATATCGCGACGTTGCGATTCTGGTTAGGCCATGCAGGGATGAATCAACAACGCCAAGCACAATGGGCCGATAAAAAAGCGGCAGGCTATGCCGCCTTAAAGGTCATGGAGCAACACTTAAGCGAGCATCGTTATTTTATGGGCGAGCAATTCAGCATCGCCGACATCGCGCTATATGCTTATACCCATGTGGCCGAAGAAGCTGAATTTGACTTGTCCACCTTTCCTGCGATTCAAGCTTGGTGCTATGCCATTACACAAACCACAAACTATGTGGACATCACCGATGATTCTGCGCGACTCAAGCCGTAAGTAAAGCAAAGCCGAGATCACTCGGCTTTGCTTTCGCCCTCACAACTTCACAAGCAGCTTGCCCTGGTTTTCCCCATTAAACAGCAAATTAATTCCATCGATAGCTGAAACTAAACCTTCTAATACATGAACTCGGTATTGCAGTTGGCCCGCTTGTAAATACCCAGCCACCTGTTGCATCAGTTGCGGTGCACGATGTAAATGATCGGGCATGGTAAAACCTTGAATGGTTAAACGCTTCTTAATAATCGTCATCCAGTTAGGGCCAGCTGAAGGGGTTGTTGCGTTATAGTCCGAGATCATCCCACAAACCACGATTCTACCGAAGGCATTCATGTTATCCATTGCCGCTTGTTGGATCGCGCCACCGGTATTTTCAAAATAAATATCAACGCCGGCTGGCGTTAACGCAGCCACCCGTTGCGCAACATCTTCGATTTTATAGTTAATCGCGCCATCAAAGCCCAAATCTTCCACTAACCAACGACATTTTTCATCACTACCTGCAACACCTATCACTCGTAAACCCTCGGCTTTAGCAAGTTGCCCAACCAATGAACCCACCGAGCCCGCAGCACCGCTCACTAATAGGGTTTCTCCCGACTTGGGCTTAGCAATTTCTAATAGACCCTGCGCAGCGGTCATCCCTGGCAGCGCTAATACCGCTAATACTGCTTCTGCCGACAAACCTGAAGGAATAATATTCACCCCCTTGCCTTGACTAATCGTCTGTTCAGTCCAGCCAAACATGCCCATCACCATCGCCCCCACCGGAAAATCAGGGTGCAAGGACTCAAGCACTTCACCAATCCCACTGGCACGCATCACCTCACCCAAACCAACGGGTGGAATGTAACTCTCAGTATCGGCACTCATCCAACCACGCATCGCAGGATCTAAAGACATATGAGTTTGTTTGACTCGAAACTCGCCGGCTTGCAGCGGCTGAGCTTGATGTTCGCGAAGCTCAAAACAGTTTGCTTCTATCGTTGCAGAAGGACGTTTTACCAAATGAATCGACTGATAGTTAGTCATAAAAGCTCCTAAATGAATAAATGACGTTCATACTATATTGTTATCAAGAATGATTATAAATAATCCTTAGCATTGGAATAAACAGCTACTTAAGCTAAACTTTATTGTCTTTCCGACAACAATAAACCAATGAATAAGCTCAGAGCACTACAGTATTTCGCCCATATTGCCGAATCGACCAGTTTCACCAAAACAGCGGAGGCCTTCTCAGTCCCCCCTTCTTCGGTCTCTCGACGAATTAGCGATTTAGAAGCCATGCTTCAGCAACAGCTGTTACAGCGTAGCACCCGGCAAGTAAAGCTGACGGAATTGGGGGCGCTGTATTACCAACAAATAAAACCTGCCCTGCTGCAACTGAATGACGCCGAAGATCTGATCCAGCAACAGAATCAGCATCCCAGTGGCCTACTATCCATTAGTGCAATGCCGAGCTACGGTGAGCAGTGTTTAACACCAATATTAAGCAAGTTCTCGCAACTTTATCCCGACATTATTCTGGATCTACACTTTAGCGACCAATTAGCAAATTTAAGCCGCGACCAGATAGATATTGCTATCCGCAGTGGTCTCGCCCCCGACGAGCGGGTTGTCGCGAAAAAGCTGTCGAATAATGATTTTGTATTGTGCGCAGCACCACACTACCTCGCCACAAAAGGTCAACCCACCAGCCCGCAAGATCTCAACCAACATCCTAGTTTGCGTTATCGTAGCCCCGAGCGAGTTCTCCCTTGGATGTATATCGACGCCCAGCAAGCGTGGCAGACATTGCAGCCCCCCATCCGCTTAATTAGCAATCATGGCAAAAGCATCGTTAATGCGGCGATCCAAGGCGAAGGTATTGCACTATTGCCAGAATGGGGGATCAGCAAACAACTGGCTGAGGGTAGCTTGATGAGCTTCAGTGTTGGCCCCAAAATTTGTCTTACTCCGGCTAAATCCACCGGTATATATTTGTTATATCAAGGGCTTAAGTATCAAATACCTAAAATACGAGTTGCGGTGGATTTCCTACTTCATCATCTTCGCTAAAGAGGATTAATTTAGGGTGACTATATCGATGAAGCCAGCAAGGCCCATGAAGTATCCTCATTGACATGAATCATCAACAGTCCTGCAGCAATCAATCGCTGGCGCTGCCCAAAAATTTCCGCCGTCAACATTGATGACTAAAATTGGCTTTATTCAAGCCCGTTTACAGCTTTCTAACACCTCTCAAAGGTGTTCATTTCGAACAATTATTAGGCGCTAAAAATAAATCACGTCTGGACAAAAGTTTAGTATTGGCCTATCAATAGATAACACAAAGTAATTAACTGTCTTTTTACTCAAATGCAGATAAAAACTTCAACTTTGAGAGTCAAGTGACGAAAATTTGCACTTTTATTTAGGCGATTATTTGTTACGCTTGTGTTAAGGGTAAAGCTTGATTGATAGGTTTTATCTAAGCAATAAGCTCTTAGCAAAAGGATCTGTGTATGAGCGAGCCGGTCAACGACCAACAATATGTGCGCTTTGTCGATGTGAAAAAAAGCTACGATCAACGTAGTTTAGTGGTTAAAAACTTTAATTTAGATATCCGTAAAGGTGAATTTGTCACCCTCCTAGGCCCCTCAGGCTCTGGTAAAACTACCTGCTTAATGATGCTCGCTGGCTTTGAAGATGTCACCAGTGGACAAATTTTAGTGAATGGTGAAGCCATCACCAACGTCGCCCCCTACAATCGCAATATAGGCATGGTGTTTCAACATTATGCGCTGTTCCCTCACATGACCGTTGCTGAAAATCTAGCCTATCCTTTGATGGTGCGAAAATTACCCAGTGAAGAAATCAAGCGCCGGGTGGCCGATTCTTTAGCTTTGGTTGAACTAGAAAGTTTTGGTAAGCGCTACCCAGGGCATCTTTCTGGAGGTCAAAAACAACGAGTAGCCTTGGCCCGCTCGCTAATTTTTGAACCGTCCATCGTTTTAATGGACGAACCTTTAGGAGCCTTAGATAAAAACCTACGAGAGCAGATGCAGTTTGAGATTAAGCGTTTGCACGAATCCATTGGTTTTACTGCAATCTATGTCACCCATGATCAAACCGAAGCGCTCACCATGTCAGATCGCATTGCAGTATTCAACGATGGCGTGGTGCAACAATGTGCCTCTCCCGATATCCTTTATGAACGTCCTAGCAACGCCTTTGTTGCCGACTTCATTGGTGAAAATAACCACTTAGCAGGAACCGTGTTAGAACGCAGCCAAGACTTAGCCAAAGTAAAACTAAGTGATGGTACTGTGGTTTCAGGCAGAGCGATGGATTGCCCAGCAATTGGAGAAGATTGCATACTCGCGGTTCGCCCAGAAAACCTATTCATCCTCAGTGAGAAGCATCAATTCGACAATCTCATTGAAGCTGAATTTATCACCCTATTATACGTCGGTGACTTTATTCGTTACTTCTTCAAACTCAGCGATAAAACTGAGCTGATGGTAAAAGTATTGAATGATCACGACGCCCCCAAAATAGCGACTGGCAGCATGACCAAACTCACTTGGTCGGTCAATGACGGTTTAGCTTTTGATACACCCCCAAGCACTTAACGAATGGTAAAAGGATAGTACCTATGAAACGTTTACTCCCCGCACTCGCGCTAGCTTCGGTTTGTCAGTTTGCCAGTGCAGACCAACTCACTGTGGTGTCTTTTGGTGGTGCCTATGGCGCCGCTCAGCAAAAGCACATGTTAGACCCCTATATGGCTAAAACTGGAAACAAACTATTATTTGAAAACTACTCGGGTGGTATTGCAGAAATTAAAGCCCAAGTCGAAAGTGGTAATATCCTTTGGGATGTTGTCGACATCGAAGTGATCGACTTAGAACGAGCCTGTTCCGAAGGTTTATTAGAGGTCATTCCTCAAGACAAACTCCCTCCAGGTGATGACGGTACACCCGCAGCGCAAGACTTTAGCAAAGCGGCCTTAGCCAACGAGTGTGGTGTGGGTAACATTGTTTGGACCGTACTCTACGCCTACAGTGACGACACCATCAAGGGCGGTACACCAAGTACCATCGCTGATTTATTTGATACCAAGAAATTCCCAGGTAAACGCGCCCTACGTAAACGTCCTCAGGTGAATCTTGAGTGGGCTTTGATTGCCGATGGCGTGCCTAAAGACAAAGTCTACGACGTTCTAGAAACTGAAGAAGGACAAGCAAGAGCCTTCGCCAAACTGGCAACGATTGCCGATGATATCGTCTGGTTCGACAGCTGGTCACAAGCGCCACAACTCCTCAATGACGGCGGCGCGGTCATGGTGCAATCAGCAAATGGCCGGATCTTCGATGCCATTCAAAGTGAAGGGAAACCCTTTGAAATGGTTTGGGATGGCCACCTCTATGATCTAGATGTCTGGGCCATTGTGAAAGGCACCAAGAAAAAAGATCTCGCGCTAGACTTCGTGAGTTTTGCCACTAGTTCTAAACCGCTCAGTGGTATGCCAGAAGTAGCCTACGGTCCAACCCGTAACTCCTCTTATGCCTATGTTGATAAGGCAGTGATCCCTAAACTACCTTCTTCTCACCTCGATGAAGGTTTGAAAGCGTCAGGCGATTTCTGGGCTGACTACGGTGAGTCTTTAGGCGAAAAATTCAATGAGTGGCTGTTGAAGTAATCACTAGATTGACGAAGGCTTTTAGCCTTCGTCTCTTATCATAGAGGTACAGATGGAAACAAACAGTCTCAGCGTGGAAGAGATCTTAGCCGGTAAGAAAATGCTCAAGCGTAAAAAACGCTTGTTGCTAGCCTTTACCATGCCTTTATTAATATTTATCTTTATCACCTTTATCGCACCAATAGCTTCGATGCTCTATCGCAGTGTTTATCATCCTGCGGTCAGCCAATTGGTGCCACTCACCTTGAGTGAGATGAAACATTGGGATGAAACCAGTGAAGAATTACCGAAGCCAGAAATCATCCAACAATTTGCCATCGAATTACAAGACTTAGCCAATCAACGCTTATCAGGAAAATTAGCGGAAGAAATCAATCGGCTTAAACCCGGCAGCTCCAGTTTAATTAAATCAACCGCGCGTAAACTCAAGAAAAAAGACTTGAGTGAGCTGCAACAGCACGGTGCCGAATTCCTATTATCCAGTTCAAAAAAATGGCACGATATTTATTTATGGCGAGCAGTCAAAAAAGCCGGACAACCTTTTACCGACAGCTACTACCTCACCGCTTTCGACTTAAAACGCGACTCAGCGGGAGAAATTGCACAACGAGACACTCAGATTTACCTAAAGCTTTATTGGAAAAGCCTAAAAATTTCGCTGATTATTACCTTATTAACAGCATTGTTAGCCTATCCTTTGGCCTATTACTTGGCCAATGCACCCAGTAAAATAGCCAACCGCTTAATGGTGTTTGTACTCCTGCCATTTTGGACCTCGCTATTAGTGCGTACTACCTCATGGATTGCGATTTTACAAACCAATGGGGTACTGAACTCAATCCTACAAACTTTAGGCATTATCGATGAACCCTTGGAGTTGCTGTATACCCAATCAGCAACAATCATAGCGATGACTCATATCTTGCTGCCCTTTATGATTTTGCCTCTATATAGCGTGATGAAAAATATTGACCCAAGCTATTATAGAGCGGCGCTTTCTTTGGGCTCTAAACCACTACCAGCTTTCATTAAAATTTACTTACCGATGACCGTGCCCGGAGTCAGCGCGGGAGCCTTACTGGTATTTATCATTTCAATTGGCTACTACATTACCCCTGCAATTGTCGGTGGTACCGAAGGACAAATGATCTCCAATATCATTGCCTTCCATATGCAATCGTCAAATAACTGGGAACTCGCCGCAGCCTTGGGCTCGTTATTATTAGCGTTAATTTTGGCGCTGTATTGGATCTATGACCGCCTGATCGGGGTCAGTAACATTAAGTTGGGCTAAACTATGAGTCGTTACCCGAAATACTTTACCTTTTGGCATATCTCGGCACATTATGGTCTGCGTCTCAGCTCACTGCTGGTATTAGCTTTCTTAATGTTGCCGATTATGGTGATCATTCCCTTATCATTTAATGTGGAGCCTTTTTTCACCTTTACTGAAGGCATGTTAGCCCTCGACCCCGAGGCCTATTCATTGAAGTGGTACGCCGAGATTTTACACGATGACAAATGGCTATTAGCGATTAAGAATAGTTTTGTGATCGGTATTTTTGCCACCCTTATCGCGACCGTATTAGGCACTTTTGCCGCCATCGGTTTAAGTAATCCAGCGATGCCTTGGCAACGACTTTGGATGGCGATTTTACTATCGCCAATGATTGTGCCGCTGATCATCACCGCGGCTGGCATGTACTTCTTCTATAGCCAGCTTAATCTGGCTGGTTCCTATATGGGCGTGATCTTGGCGCATGCAGCCTTGGGGACGCCCTTTGTGGTGATTACGGTGAACGCTGCCCTATCCGGTTTTGATTATTCGCTAGTGAACGCGTCTTTAGGTTTAGGCGCCAAACCCATGTTTACCTTCTTCAAAGTCATCATGCCGCTGATCCGCCCTGGCGTCATCTCGGGTGCTTTGTTCGCCTTCATCACCTCCTTCGATGAAGTGGTCGTGGTCCTGTTTTTAGCTGGCCCCGAGCAACGCACCATTCCAAGGCAAATGTTTTCTGGTCTGCGAGAACAGATCAATCCAACCATCCTCGCGGTGGCAACCTTGTTGATCGTTATTTCCGCGATGCTACTGTTCACCATTGAATACCTGCGCGCGCGCAGCGAACGTATTCAAAGCGGTGACTTAGACAACTAAGCCATTTTACTTCGGTTCCGCCCCACCACATTGTTCGGTGGGGCGTCCTTATCGAACACTCGGTGAGGCTTGCTCAGCAATTTTCATCTCAAGTACAACTTGCTCATCCTAATGATGCGCATCGTTTATCGAGCAAAGTCACCTACAAAAGCTTAATGGCTTGCTTCTGAGCGATCAATAGAATCCGCTCGTCATGAATGTTACTTACAACATTCATGACGAGTTGCCTGCGTCCTACCAGCCCGCATGACTAGATAAAATAATGCCGAAAAATCAACGCGCCTGACCATCTTCGATAATTGAAATAATTTCCCCAAAAACTAAGTATCTACAAACAAACTTGTTAAGCTGATTAATCAAACATAAGACGATAGCTAATAGCTATCATAAGGATAGATCTAATCGTTTTTACTTATTAACCCTGAAGCTTGATACTAAACCTATCAAACGAACACACTTATTCATCAAATTTGGAGAGACCCATGTTAGAGAATCGCGAAGGCCAAACTATTCCCAGCGTTACTTTTCACACCCGTCAAAACGACGCTTGGGTAGACATTAGCACCGAGCAACTGTTTAAAGATAAAACAGTGGTGGTATTCGCTTTACCGGGTGCCTTTACCCCGACTTGTTCTTCAACTCATCTACCTCGTTACAACGAGCTAGCGAGTGTACTCAAAGACAATGGTGTGGATGATATTATCTGCCTCAGTGTCAACGATACTTTTGTGATGAATGCTTGGTTAGCCGACCAAGAAGCAGAAAACATCACCGTCATTCCCGATGGCAACGGTGAATTCAGTGCAGGCATGGGCATGTTAGTCGACAAAACAGCGCTCGGTTTTGGTCAACGCAGCTGGCGCTACTCAATGCTGGTTAAGAATGGAGTGATCGAAAAAATGTTCATTGAAGCTGACGTTCCTGGCGACCCCTTTGAAGTCTCAGATGCCGATACCATGTTGCATTACATTAACTGTGATGCCAAAAAACCCGCGGCGATTAGTATCATCACCAAACCGGGGTGTCCATTCTGCATCAAGGCTAAACAGCTCTTGCAGCAACAAGGCTTAAGCTATGAAGAAGTGGTACTTGGCGCGGATGCGACCAGCGTCAGTCTGAAGGCCCTCAGTGGACGTAGCACCGTTCCACAAATATTCGTCGATGGCCAACACATTGGCGGTAGCGAAGAGTTAGAAGCCTACTTGGCCTAAGCCTTATCCGCAGGCGTGTCTCGTAACTCGTCTGCATTTTCTTCCATTATCAGTGATTTATAGGTCGTGAAGATGTCCCAATTAAAACCCAACAAAACCGTTGATGTCGCCATTATCGGCGGAGGTACTGCTGGCCTAGCTGCCTACCGTGCCGCTAAAGAACATACCAGCTCGGTAGTGATGATTGAGGCTGGTCCCTACGGCACGACCTGCGCGCGTGTCGGTTGCATGCCTAGTAAATTATTAATCGCGGCCGCAGAAAATGCTCACCAGTACCACAAATCGGCCCAATTTGGCGTCAACTTAGGAAAACCCAAGATCGATGGTTTTGCCGTCATGCAAAGAGTAAAAGCCGAACGAGACCGCTTTGTTAGTTTTGTCTTAGAATCGGTCGACGGCATCGAAGCGGAACACAAAATCGATGGCTATGCAGAATTTGTCGACCAACATCACCTGAGGGTGAGCCATAGCAACGGCGACACTCTGATTATTAAAGCCAAACGAATTGTTATCGCGAGCGGCTCTCGCCCCGCTTATCCGGCGGCATGGCAGGCCTTGGGCGATCGTTTACTAATTAATGATGACATCTTTGAATGGGACCGCCTCCCAAAATCAGTAGCAGTATTCGGCCCAGGTGTGATTGGTTTAGAATTAGGTCAAGCGCTGCATCGCTTAGGAGTAAAGGTTCTCATGTTCGGTGTTGGTGGTGCGGTCGGTCCGCTCAGCGACCCCGCGCTCACTGAGTATGCGAATATAGTTTATGGTAATGAATTCTATTTAGATAGCGATGCAAAAGTAAGCTTAATTGAACGCAGTGAGCAGGGAGTAAAGTTACGTTATCAAGACCAACAAGGTCAAAGCGTAGAGACCGAAGTCGACTATTTAATCGCCGCGACGGGTCGCCGACCCAACACCGATAAGCTGGGCTTGGACAAACTGAATATTGAATTGGATACCCGTGGCGTCCCAGTAGCCGACCACTACACTTTGCAGACCTCTGTTAGCAATATATTTATTGCGGGTGATGCCAGTAATCAAATTCCACTGCTGCATGAGGCCGCAGACCAAGGAAAAATTGCTGGCGATAACGCAGGCCGTGGTAAAGATATCAGAGCAGGCTTACGTCGTAGTCCAATTGCAGCAGTATTTAGCGATCCGCAAATCGCCATGGTGGGTGAAAGCTATCGCGATATTGAACAACGCTTGGGTAACTGCGGCTGCTTTGAGATCGGCAGTGTCAGCTTTGAAAACCAAGGGCGTAGCCGAGTGATGTTGGTCAATCAGGGACTCGCTCACTTATATGGTGAACAAGGCACTGGCCGTTTTTTAGGCGCAGAAATCATCGGCCCCAACGCTGAACACTTAGCGCATTTACTCGCCTGGGCACATCAAGCAAAAATGACGGTATCACAGATGCTAGACATGCCCTTCTATCACCCGGTCATCGAAGAAGGTTTACGCACCGCCTTACGTGACCTCAATGCCAAATTACACCTTGGCCCAGAAATGATCGATGCCTGTATGGAGTGCGGCGTAGGCAGTTAAATCGCGAACCACCACCGCAACGAAACTGAACAAATTCTATCAACAAAAAGTTAATAGAATTTGTTTATATAGCCACAATATGCATCAGGGCTTACCATCTCGCGCTGTTTGCTCTATGCTACTTATAGTTTTGTTGGTACAGGGATCGTCGACGCAAACATTTATGCCTATTTTTCGCCTATTCGCCACGTTGGGTTTAGTGATCGTGTTGTTATCTGATTACGCCAATGCTGCCACAGCACTCAAGAGCAGTGCTCAACATATTTATATTGCCGAAGATCAGCAAGTATTGCCGCATCGCTACGCAAATATTCGCCATTGGCTTGATAGTTTAACCGAGGTGAATCGGGTCGCCTTAACGGGTGGCAGCTACTGGTTAGTTAAGCAACTCAATATCCAGCAAGCAGATCAATGGCTCGCCAGCGTCGATGGTCCTAATATCGAGAATATAGATTATTATCTTTACTCTGAAGGTAACCAGCTCCGCCATCTTAGCAGCGGCTATTTGCACCCTTACGAATATCTGTTCAGCTATGCCCGACATATTGACACGCCAACTTTGGGAGGTTATTGGCTCATCGCCCGTGTATCAAGTCACTATTATACCGAGCAGCCGCAACTTAATTTCGCGCCCAAAGCAGAACTAGGCCAGTTATACCACCAACGGGCGAGTTTAATTACCCTCTGCTTAGGGGCCTTACTGATTTTGGCAATCTATAACGGCGCTGTCAGTATTGTTCAGCAAGACAAAGTATTTGCCCTTTTTAGCGCTTACTTGCTAGCGATAACTATTTCTTTAGCCTTGGTTTTTCAAGTCACCGTTCACTTATTTAATCTACGAGCACTGAGCATACAATTGTTACCACTGCTCACAATTCCAGTTTTCAGCGTATTGTTTTATAGTCGTTTTCTTGATCTCCAACGATACTCGCCGCGGTTATGGTTAATCAGTCGGTATTTAATCGCGCTTTGCCTACTGGCAATCCCCGCCACCACAATTTGGCTGAACTATACCGTCGTGATCATTTTCAACTTAATCCTACTATGGATAACGCTCACGCTGGTCAGTGCGATGGTCTGTTGGCGAAAAGGTTCTGAGCAGGCAAGATCATTCATTTTACCAACCCTATTATTAATCGTACCTGCACTGCTAATCGTGTTATCAGTGATCCCCAAAGACACCACGACCTTACTCGCTACCGATATTTTATTATTACTTTGCTGTACCTTAAGCGGCTTAAGCATGTCGCTGGCATTACACTATAAATTTAAACGCTTAGCGCTTGAGTCATTGAAAGTGAACCAACAACTCAACCTGGAGCGTGACGCAGCCAGACTAGACGCCTTAACAGGCTTACAAAATCGCTATGCCTTTAACGAATATGTGAGTCAACAACTCACATTTACCGGCGAGCAAAACTGCTGCCTAGCCCTAATTGATATCGATTATTTAAAAATTGTGAATGACCAATCGGGACATCAAGAAGGAGATCGCTTAATCAAACTGGCCGCCGAAGCTTTAAATATGGTGTTAACTGATCGAGTTGAACTATTTAGGATCGGCGGGGATGAATTTGCGGTTTTTTCCAGCCAGCTTTCTGCGAGCGAACTTCAAGAGAAACTCAGTATCGTAGACAAGGTTATTCAACTCAATGGTGCGGCACACAGTGGGATAAGCTTTGGCTGTGCCAACACCAATAGCTGTCGCGACGCCGAGCAACTTTTTTATCGCGCCGATATGACCATGTACCAACAAAAAGCACAGCGTAAAAGCAAAGCCAAATTGGTTGTCGCTCCCAGTTATCCTTAAAGCCTACTCGCATTAATATGCTTAAAGGAGTCATCGATGCCACAGCAAGCAAACCAGACAAACCATTCAATGAACGACGCGACGGCGATATCCTTGCCAATAGTGGACTGATCAATAAAGTCATGAGAAAACAAGGTTCACCAGAACCAAGTATTAAGCCGTATAATTGCCAACACGGTAGGCATTTATACCCGCATCGTTTTGGCCCGCCAGCCATCGAGACTTGATAAGCTTGAATGAGATCCAGAGCTACAGTATTAGATCATGAGTGAAAAATTAAGGGGGACTCATTTGAGTCGACTAAAACGATGATTGTAATTAAAGCGATTACCAGTGAACAAACGCTCGCCATTCGCCAGCAAGTATTATGGCCCAAACATGATATCAACTTCTGTCGTGTCGCCGAAGATCAACAAGGGCTGCACTTTGGTGGTTGGCTTGAACAAAAATTAGTCATTGTAGCCTCGCTATTTGTTAGTCAACGAGAAGTTCGCTTACGTAAATTTGCTTGCTTAGAGCAATATCAAAACCGCGGATTTGGAAGCACCATGCTCCGTTACCTAATCGAACAACAACAAAACCAAGCGCAATCCGATACGTTTTGGTTTGACGCCCGCTATACAGCCATCACCTTTTATCAACGTTTAGGCTTTCACGTCGACAGCGAAGTATTCTACAAGCACCAAATTGCCTACGTTAAAATGTCCCGCGACCTTGTTGCAGCAAGAACTGAAGAGGCAAACACATAAAAAAGACGAAAAAAAGGAGAAGCTAATAGCCTCTCCCATTTTCTGTCGGTCAACAAAGGTCAGATCTTATTTCTTTATCGCGCCAATCCTTAGCGCGATGTATTTAGAGTAATGATAGCGTTTTCTTGATGCAAGTTTTTTCCCCTAAAATCATAAGAAACTAGATCAAGCTCACTTAAAGTTGCCATTAAAGTGACCTAGATCAATGAAGCTAATTTAATATCTATTAACCGTACAAACCTTGCACTCAAGAGCACTGAGCTCATCGTCAACTGGAAACATCCCTTCCCAAAAAACAAGCAAAATGACATTTAAAAATCCATAAATATCATAAATAAGCAGCATGTAAGCCATCGCTACAGCTAAGCTAAATGGACCTCTGCCCTTAGGCCAAAGCGTAAATATCGAAACGGTGAGTCTTGGTTGTTAGCTGATGATGGCTAGCCTTTCCCGCTAAAGGCTCCGCATAGCTCGGACGTTTCACTACCACTCGCTTGCTGGCAACCGCCAATGCTTGATCTAACAACAAATCGGCATCGAGATCGGCCCCAACGAGTTGCTGAAATACTCGCATTTCTTTCTTAACTTGCGCCGATTTTTTACGATGGGGATACATCGGATCAAGATAAACCACCTCGGCTTCTAGGCCAAGTTGTTGCAACTCATCAATACTACTCGCGTGTACCAACTGCATCCGCTCTGCGACCCAAGCGCCGATTTCAGGATCAGCTTTTGCTCTGCGTAAGCCATCTGCCAGCAAAGCGGCAACCCAAGGAGAGCGCTCAACCATGGTGACTCGGCATCCTAAGTTAGCCAAAACAAAAGCATCCCGACCTAAGCCCGCTGTCGCATCAATCACCGTAGGCCGCAGCCCCTTCTTCACGCCCACAGCTTTACTCACGGCTTCGGCGCCGCCATAGTGACGACGATGGGCCGCTCGCCCTGCCAAAAAATCGACCGAAATGTCTCCTAATTTGGCTTCATCACACCAGCGTAAATACAAGGTCTGTTGATCCAAGATCAAACAAAACCCCTGCTCTGGTTGTTGCGAACAAACTTGTAAGTTAAAACCGTCAATTAAACGCTGAGCATATCCACCATCAGCAGATGCTTCACAAAAAATACGAGGCTGAATTTGACTCACCTAACACTCTCCCAAACTCGGCAATAGACCTAGTTTAACAGCCTTATGGTCATTTTAGTTAAGCACGAACATCTCGATGGGCACCGGCCGACCAAAATGATAGCCTTGGGCATAGTCCACGCCAATCTCGAGTAAGATTTGATTGATTGCTTCATTTTCAACAAATTCAGCAATCGTTTTTTTACCCATCTCATGCGCAACTTGATTAATACTCTTAACAATCGCTGCATCCATACTATCGTTTTCTAGATCGCGAATGAAAATACCATCAATTTTTAGATAATCGATCGGCAGATTTTTTAAATAACCGAAGGAAGAGAGACCGGAGCCAAAATCATCCAGGGCAATTTTGCAACCTAACTGACGAACTTTATTGAAGAACTCTGTCGCAACATTAAAATTAGAAATAGCGACCGTTTCAGTGGTTTCAAAACACAGTTTATTCATTGGTAAAGCACACTCTTCCAACGTTGCTAGTAACCACTCAACAAACTCGCGATTCCCTAAAGACTGACCCGAGAGGTTCATCGAACACATCGTTAAACGAGTGAGATGACCAGGATTAACCGCCAACCATTGCAAACTTTTCGCAATCACCAAACGGTCTATTTGTTCTGCTAGATTATAATTCTCAGCCGCGGGTAAAAACGCACTCGGAGGCACAACTCGGCCATCTTCATCAATCATGCGAATTAAGACTTCATAATGTAGATAGTCTTCATCAACAGCTGAGACCGGAACAATCGGCTGGGCATAAAGTAAAAAACGCTCCTCTCGCAAGGCTTTTTGAATACGCGTGACCCATTCCATCTGCCCTTGACGCTCCAACAACATCTGGTCACCCATTTGATATAAGTAAGCTCGGTTGCGCCCTAAAGACTTAGCGGTAAAACAGGCTTTATCTGCTTGAGTTAAGATCTGTTGTGCAGAAGCTTGGTAGTGCCCAAATAAAGTCAAACCGATGCTACAGCCAAAACTAAACATACGCTCATCACACACATAGTGAGTATCATTCAGGCTCTTAATCAACAAGTTAGCAAAATCGAGACAGCTCTGCTGATCGGTCTGTTCAAGCAAAATAGCAAACTCATCACTGCCCAAGCGAGCCACAATTGCTGACCCTGTCAGCAATTGTTCCAGTACGCCAGCAACCTGTTTTAATGCCTGATCGCCAGAATTATGGCCGAAGGTATCGTTAATCACTTTAAACTGGGCTAAATCTATCACCAATAGTGCATGTTGACACGAATCAGATTGCTGCAACAACGTACTTAACCTGCGTTCAAAAAACGTACGGTTATAAACATCCGTGAGTGAATCATAGTTGGTGTAATAATCAAGTTTCTGAGTCAGATCACGAGTGGTGGTAATATCCTCACAACAGACAATAAAGCTATCTTCATTGGCTATTTTGAGGATGGATTCCTTAAACCACAAACCTTGCTCATTTCGAGTTCGATAGCGGACTTCTCGTACCTGAATATGGTCCGAAATCCCATCTAAATAGCGAAGCAATGAGGTTTGTAAATCGGCGTCACCATACAAACTACGTAATTGAGACAACTCTAATTGCTTGCGAGAAAAGCCTAAGTGATCGGCAAGCATTCTGTTACAAAAAACAATCACCCCCAAACGATTCAACAGCATTAACATCGCAGGGTTATGCTCAAACATCGCTCGATAATGACGCTCACTAGAAGTGAGCTGCTGATATTGCAACTCCATTAAATGAAGGCTTCTCAGCTCTAAGACCATTTGTTCGACCTGCTGCGCCGCTTTAAACTGAGGACTAATCACAAAATCGTATAATAGGTTTTCACTGGCGAGTAATAGAGTTGCATTAAAATGAACGACATTGCCTTGTAAACACTGAGCAAAGCCTTCTCGCAAACGTTGCGCTAGGGCCTGCTGATGCTGCCAAAACTGGCTGGAGAGCAAGGGATTCCCCACTAAATACTTCGCTCTCTCACCTAATAAAGTCATCAATGCCGGATTCATCATGAGCACGACACCGTGCTCATCCAGTAAAGCGCAAGCCTGCTCAGTATTAACAAATGCAGAGCAGAGTTGCTGCTGCTTTGCCTGCAAAGATTGCTTACTCTGGAGCCGGCGACGCATCACCCAAATCAGCAACAGCAACAGCAACAACACCACACTACTAAGAATAACGCTCGCTTGATAACGTGGTAACCAAGCCTGGAAAGCGGGTCGATTGATAAAAATTGCATCGCTTGCCAGATTCGATTTAGACATCTGCCAACGAGTTAATTGCGCATAATCAAAAAGATAGAGCTGCGGACTACGAGCCCGAATCGGGATCTCTTTTACATCACTTCCTTGTAAAGCTCGTCCAACCATCACACCAACCGCTTCACCGAGCTGATCTGGTAAAGTGACCATTCCACCAACGACGCCATCACCAATCGCATAATCCCATAAACTAAAAATAGGCGCCCGAGAAGCCAATGATAAAGCTTGCAGATTCTGCTGACTAAGTTTGCTGTTTCCGGTAAGCGAGGACGGCAACATCCCAAGTAGCAGGGCATGTTTAGGGGTTAACTGCGAGGTTTTTGCTTTGAGTTCCTCATAATCCATATCTTGCCAAATGGTATAGGTAATACCAAATTGTTCGGCTAAGCGCTTAAAACGTTCCGCAATACGTTGGCTAATGGCACTTTTGTCGAGCACTAAGTGCAAAGATTCAAGTTCGGGGAGCAATTGCCTGATCAACAATAGATTTTCACGTACCGCTTGCTGTTCGTGGATCCCAGTCAACATCGCCTTACGAGGTCCGGTGTAGGCGACCAAATCGGCACCCGCGGCAACCAATGGCGCTTGCAGCGTACCTTCGTTTTGTAAGGCTAAGGCCAACTTTAAAGCTTGCTCACCAACACTCACAACCAAATCAAACTGATAATAAAGAATGACTTGCTTAAGCATATTGAGCTGCGCTGCGCTGTATGGAGATTGATTGGGATTCAGCTCCGCTTCTACACGCTGATTAAAAAACCATATGGAACGTTCCGCTAATTGATCACGCAAACCTTGCTCAAAGCTTGCATCCCACTGCAAACCCGCCGGATAAGAATTCAGTAATAATACTCGTTCAGTCCGAGCCAAGGCAGCTTGTGAAATAAGCAGTAAACTCAACACAGCCGCATAGCAAAGTTGATTCGGCCTTGCTATCAACCCTATTCGTTTTAGTAACGTACTCACAAAAATAAACAACCGTCCTTCTCTGTTTTGGTTGACTCACTAGGCGTAGAAAGAGCCTTTGATACTGCCACTAGGCGTAAGCAAATCAGTTCTGTAGAATATGCGTCAATTCACCATAAGGTTTCACGCATTTATGAATATTTTGATGGCTCTTTCACAGCTCGAAGTGACTGGAGCCGAAGTCTACGCAACTCAAGTTGGTAATACTCTAGCGCAACGAGGGCATCAAGTATTCTATGTTTCTGACACCTTAAATTCTCCCCATCAAGGGCAGTATTTCAAGTTACGTTTCAATAAACGCAGTCTACCTAGAAGAGTATGGCATGTATTTTATCTTATCTATTTAATTTTTAGATATAAAATACAGTTAGTTCACGCACATAGTCGCGCTTCGGGTTGGTCTGCTTATGTTGCCTGCCGACTCACCAATACGCCAATGATCACCACCGTTCATGGACGACAGCCGGTACATCGCTCACGCAAAAAGTTCCATGCCTTGGGATATCATGCTGTCGCGGTGTGTGAAAATATCGCCCGACAAATCGTCCGTGATTTGGGTGTCGCCGAGTCACAGGTCAGCGTGCTGCGCAATGGCGTCGATAGTCAAGTATTCAAACCCTTAGCAGCGAATCACCGGGCCAAACCGGTAATTCAGATTATTGGTCGTTTAACCGGCCCCAAGGGCCAATTGGTCTATCAACTACTGGAACAATGCATTGATTTAGCGGCAAACCAAGTTCAAGTGATCAGCGGTAGTCAAATCGATCCAATCTTCGATAAATTTAAAACTAAAGTAAAATTTTGCGGCTATAGCGCCAATATTCGCCAAACCATCAGCCAAGCAGACTTAGTCATCGGGGCAGGACGGGTGGCCATGGAAGCCTTAATGTGCCAAAAACCGGTTTTTGCGGTCGGCGAAGCAAATGCCATCGGTTTAATCTCGGTAGACAATCTAGCATCGGCCATGGCCAGCAATTTTGGTGATGTTGCCGACGGAGGGAAAACCGAACTCGATATCGACTACCCTCAATTAGCCAAGCAACTACGAAGTGCGCTCAAACAGCCCAAAGTTGATGAAGAAGTTTACCAAATAATCACCGAACAATATTCCTTAGAGAAAATGACTCAACGACTGCTTGAGTTGTATCAAAGTGCTTATGTATACACCAAGAAACGAGAAATCCCGATCATCATGTATCACCGGGTGATTCACAACGATCCAAGCCAACACGGGGTGTATGGCACTTATGTGACTTTGGAGCGTTTGGAGCAACACTTTCAAACGATTCAGCGCATGGGTTTAAGCCCGATCACTTTCCAGCAATTAGATGAGATCGGTTTAGACCATCGTTTCGACCACGGCAAACGCTACATCATTCTTACCTTCGACGATGGTTTTAAAGACAACTACGATTTATTACTACCACTACTCAAAAAGTATCAATTTAAGGCAATGATCTACGCTGTCACCGGCACCGATCATAATCGCTGGGATGTAGAACATCCCAGTAAGCCCGACCAACGCTTTGAACTGATGAGTCCACAACAACTGCGCGACATCGACCGCAGCGGTTATGTTGAGATCGGCGGACATACCGTGAACCATCCCAAATTGGCCAGTCTCAGTCATGCCGAACAACAGCATGAGATCGCGTACAACAAGGCACAACTCGAAAGCTTACTTGAGCGCCCCCTTTATAGCTTTGCCTACCCCTATGGCGACCATAACGAGCAAACAAAACGACTGGCGAAACAAGCGGGCTATACCTACACTGTTGCCACCGACTCTGGACCGGTAGCCCTACATGAAGATTTACAACAGATTCGACGAATCGTGATGTTCCCCAGTACCACCAAGTTCGGTTTGTGGCGTAAAATTAAAGGCAACTACACCATCAAAAAAGCGGCTAAACCTCAAACTAAGAACTTGAGTTAAGCAATCAATTGAAAATCTAAGGTCACTCAACAATGAATATTTCGATTGTGATGATTAACTACAATTCGACCCGACATACACTCGAGTGTTTGCAGTCTATTGCAGACTCTCAACCCAAGGTAAGTTTTGAAGTTATTGTGGTAGACAATGCTTCTCAAGCTGAGCAACTTGAAAACTTACAACAAGAAATTGGTGCTTATCCGTGGGCAAAGCTCATCATCAATCCCCTTAATCTTGGTTTTTCCGGGGGCAACATGTCTGGTTACCCTCACGCCACTGGTGACTACTTATTTTTTCTCAATAATGATACTCAGGTCAGTCCGCACTGCTTAGATGTATTACACCATTTCATGGAAAACCACCCAGAAGTAGCCCTTTGCAGTCCGACCATCTTCAGCGAAACCAATCAGCATACAGCCTCTTTTGAGTTCATCCCTAGCGTCGCCAATAAACTATTCGGAGCATCGCTATTAAGACTACTGCAGCCGAGCAACTATCCTCAGCGCAAACAGCAGCATCAACAACCGATTAAAGTGCCAGTGATCAGTGGTGCCACCATGTTTTTCAGACGCCAGGACTTTGAGCAACTGGGTGGCTACGACACCAAATATTTCTTGTATTGTGAAGAAGAAGATTTTGCCATCCGTCTACGTGATGCCAATAAAGCCATCTACTTACTGAATGAGGCAAAGGTGGTCCACTCCGGCGGCGGCAGCACAGAACGGGATCTTGCGATTGAAAAAGAGTTCTATATCTCATTTTATCGTCTACTCGATAAACACTATTCGCGCTTATCAAAAATCATTATTAAGGCCTTATATATCATTAAGGAATGTAAGCGAGTACTAAAAAAACCAGAAAGAAAACCCTTGCTAGCTTTCTTACTTAAAGGGGCTCCGGAGTCAGAATCTCTTCGATACCAACAATCAAGTCAGGATATGCAATGAGTCACTCAACCTTAAAAGCCAGTGTCATTATTTCGATTTATCAAGATGTTGAGGCTCTCCATGCAATTTTATACGCTTTAAGCCGTCAAATCGAGCAACGCTTTGAGGTCATCATCGCTGAAGACTGTGAATGTAAAGCCGTAAGGGAATACCTCGCTCAGCACACATTTCCTTTCGCCATCAATCACCTCACCCAAGAAGATAAAGGTTTTCGTAAGACCAAAGCCGTAAACCGAGCGGTCGCCGCAGCAAAAACCGAGTATTTGATGTTTTTAGATGGCGATTGCCTGCCCCATAGCCAATACGTCGCCGAGCATTTGAATCAACGTGAAAACAATCGCGTCTGCACTGGGCGTCGCGTGCATCTTGGCCCCACAATGTCCAGGTGGTTTAGGAAGAACCCCTCATTAATAAAGCTGATTGAAAATCGGCTGGTGTATACCCTGCTAGGACTTCCCTTAGTGTTTGATCACACCAAAAACTATGAGATTGGCTTTCGCTCAACTACGCTACACAAACGCCAAGCAAAAAAATACCTAACGATCGTAGGTTGCAACTGGTCAGTGTCAAGAGCCGATATGTTGAAAATAAACGGCTATAATGAAGATTTGCCGGGTGTGGGAGGAGAAGATGACGATCTGGGATGGCGTTTTAATGGCAAGGGCATTCACGAAAAAAGTGTTAAATTTGTAATTCCCGTTTATCACCTTCACCATGTTGAACGCCGCGCAGATGTCAGCACCAACTTACAGATCATCAAGCAAAATACCGCCCAAAAGCGCTACTACTGTAAAAATGGTGTCGATAAATATCTTTCTGAGACTCACGAAAACTTAAATCAAACGCATAAATCATGACGCATCAATTCACACCAGTGGAAATCGACCAAGTTAGCTATAGCCACCAATTTGCTATATGCACCCTTGTCACCGATCACGCAGAATACCAAGGTATGCTAAACTCCTTCGCTCGCGCTGGTTTTAGCCCACAAAACTCTCAATTCATTTTTGCTGACAATAGTACGCATAATAAATTGGATGCTTATCAGGCAGTCAAAAAATTTATTAATCATGCCGACGCCGAATACATCATTATTTGCCATCAGGACATCTTGTTAGATTTTGACGATAAAGCAGTTTTAGAACAGCGCATAGCAGAACTTGATGCCATCGATCCTAACTGGGGGATATGTGGCAATGCGGGATATATCAACTTTAAAAATTATGCCATGAGAATTAGTGACCCGCATGAAGAAAACATAAATGTGGGGCCATTCCCCGCCAAGGTAAAAAGCTTAGATGAAAACTTTTTAGTATTAAGAAAACATGCTGCACTGTCTGTTTCTAGCGACCTATCTGGGTTTCACTTGTATGCCACCGATATGTGTATCTTAGCTGACATATTAGGCCACAATAGCTACGTGATCGATTTTCATCTGCGCCATAACAGTGGCGGAAATATCGAGCAAAGCTTTGAACAGAGTAAGCGTGCATTACTCAATAAATATGCCAATGCATTAAGCAATAAGTATATAAGAAGTACCTGCACCAAAATGATAATAACCAGCAATCGTGCTTTAAATAGAATATTCAATAGAAATCTATTTTATAGCATTCGAAAAAGAATAGAGATAATAACCAATCTATTCAGGAATTAAGCATGCGAAAATTTATAATATTTGCCCCGTCATATAACGAAACCGTGGGGGGCGCAATCGTACTTCACAAGCTTTGTCATGTGATCAACAAATTAGGCTTTAAAGCTTATCTCTTCCCTAGCTTTGATTCTGAATTAACGAATAAATATCACTTTTTAAAGCCTACCAAGCAGATTTTCAACTCTCTTTTCCATAAAAGAGACCGGAAATTTAGAGTCAATCCTAGCTTTTTAACGCCCATCTATACTGGGCAATTATCAGCTTTAAATGACGACTACGTCGTGGTTTACCCTGAAACTGTATTAGGGAATCCTCTGCAAGCTAAAAATATCGTTCGCTGGCTACTGCATGAGCCTGGCTATCATACGGGTCAATTCTGTTTCGGTAGAAATGAGCTTATTTACAAGTTTAGTAGCGGCATAAAAGATTTCATCGTCGATAGTTCGCTAACATCATCACTGCTGTTAAAGGTGATTCATTATCCTCTAGAGCACTACAATACAGAATCAACAGCTAAAGTACGCTCTGGCACCGCATACTGTTTACGTAAAGGTGCAAACAAAGCAATGATGCATGATCTTAACGACTCGATTCTTATCGACAATAAGTCGAACGCTGAAATTGCGGCCATTTTTAAGTCTGTTAAAAGCTTTATTTCCTACGATACCTTAACTGCCTATTCTGTTTTTGCCGTACTGTGTGGCTGTCAATCAATCATTATACCGGACCAAGGTGTATCAGAAGAACAATGGTACCCTAAGGCCGAAGACAGATATGGCCTCGCCTATGGCTTTAACAATATACACAAAGCTGAAGAAACAGCCCACTTAGTATTGCCGAGGGTTCTTAACGAAGAAAGAGGCGTTGAAAAGCTGGTCTCACAATTCTTACTAGAGACCCAAAACTTTTTTGCTTAAGCGACTAATGTCTTGGCATTTTTATATGACGACTAACGGTAAACCATCACCATGGATATAAAGTTTAATACGCCTTACATTTCAGGAAAAGAACTCTACTACATAGCGCAAGCTGTCATGGGAGGCTATTCGGCTGGCGATGGGCCTTTTGGTAAGCGCTGTGAGGATAGCTTAAATCAGCTATTATCTATTAAAAATAGCGTTTTACTAACTACATCCTGCACTTCAGCCATGGAGATAGCCGCATTAGAGCTTAAGCTCTCTAGTCAAGACGAGTTTATACTGCCTTCCTATACCTTTGTATCGACAGCGAATGCCTTTTGCCTCAGAGGCGCTAAGCCTATCTTTGCAGATATCGATCCTATCACCTTAAATATAGATTTGGCCCATGTTGAAAGCCTCATTTCATCGGCGACAAAAGCATTAGTTCCAGTTCACTATGCGGGTATTAGCTGTGATATGGAGCAATTAATGTCAATTAGCCACTCTGCAAATATTCCAGTTATTGAAGATGCCGCACAGGCAATAGGCTCTAGTTATAAGGGGCAAGCATTAGGCACTTTTGGAGACTATGCCGCCTTTAGTTTTCATGAGACAAAAAATATTATTTGCGGAGAAGGTGGAGCCTTAGTTTGTAAAACAAATAAACTCAAAGAAGCCAGTGAAATTATTCGTGAAAAAGGTACTAACAGAGCACAGTTTTTCCGAGGCCAAGTCGACAAATATACATGGACATCTATAGGCTCTTCTTACGTATTATCTGATTTATCTGCTGCATTTTTATTTGCTCAATTAGAAAACTTTAATGAAATACAGCAACGCAGAATGGCTGTTTACAATTGCTATTCCAAGCGCTTAGCCATACTTGAGCAGCAAGGCTTGGCAAAGTTGCCTAACATTCCAAACTACAATACCCATAACGGGCATATCTTTTACTTGCTGTTAGAAGATTTGGACACTCGACAACGCTTAATTGCCTTCCTTAAAGAAAAGGGAATTATGGCAGTGTTTCATTACGTTCCACTGCATTCTTCCCCTATGGGCGAATCTCTCGGCTACAAAAAGGGCATGCTACCAGTCACGGAAAAAGTGAGTGATACCTTATTAAGATTGCCTTTATGTTCAGCCTACGATGAAGACATTGCCAATACCGTATCCGATGCGGTTCTGGAGTTTTTTGGGCTACAAAAATGAATATTACTTTTTTCTTCATGACACAAAAAGCATATGACTGCTTACCTGTAATAAAACGCTTAAACAAAACCGTTAATCCGCTTGTTGTTATTGGTCAAGATCCGTCAGTAGAAAACGACTATTCAAAAGGTATGGTCAGCTACTGTGAAGAACACAATATAGCTTATTGCTTAAAACAGGATTATCCCAACGACAACCAAGCAGAGTATGCTGTAGCCATAGGCTGGAGATGGATGCTCACAAATTTAGATTGTGAACTAATCGTATTCCATGACTCGTTATTACCTAAATACCGTGGGTTTAATCCTTTAGTTTCTGCGCTAATAAATGGTGAGCCAGAAGTTGGTGTCACGGCATTAAAAGCTAACCTAGAATTTGATGCAGGTGATATTGTAGGGCAGCAATCTGTTCACATTAGCTACCCCATTAAAATTCAACAGGCCATCACTTTAGTTAGTCGATGTTACCAAGACTTACTAGATCGAGTCTTAATTAGCATGCTGAACGAAAACCTAAGTTATCAAGCTCAAGACACAAGCTTAGCGACTTACAGTGTGTGGAGAGATGAACGTGATTATCAAATTAATTGGAGCGACGATGCGAGAAAAATAGCACGTTTTGTTGATGCTATTGGTTATCCTTATAAGGGGGCTCAAACAACCATAAATGGCGAGCCTTGCCACATCACCGACGTCGAGGTGGTTGAGCCTTTTAAAGTAGAAAACAGAGTCGCTGGCAAGGTAATGTTCATTAAAGCGGGCCAGCCTGTTGTTCTTTGTGGAAATGGCGCAATTAAAATCATCAATGGCCACTACGAAGACCAAAGGCCATTGGTACCTCTAGAAAAGTTCCGTAGTCGCTTTGGAGATGAGAAATAGCCATCTAGCATTTGAGCAAGATGGCTCTTCCATCAAGTCC
The DNA here is from genome assembly GCF_050870855.2 of Agarivorans sp. QJM3NY_30. Classification (GTDB taxonomy): domain Bacteria; phylum Pseudomonadota; class Gammaproteobacteria; order Enterobacterales; family Celerinatantimonadaceae; genus Agarivorans. The sequence goes on from NZ_CP194038.2 coordinate 4,900,191, forward strand.
AATCCAAAATCACCTTGCCGCTTTGCCCAGAGCGCATCGCGTCAAAGCCTTGTTGAAAATCATCAACATGATAATGGTGAGTAATGATAGGGCTTAAATCAAGACCTGATTGTACCAAAGATGCCATTTTGTACCACGTTTCAAACATCTCTCGCCCGTAGATGCCTTTAATCACCAGACCTTTAAAAATCACTTGGCTCCAATCGATGCTCATGTCGCTGGGAGGGATCCCCAACATCGCCACTTTACCGCCATGATTCATCAGCTCTAACATCGAGCAAAAAGCAGTCGGCACGCCTGACATTTCCAGGCCAACATCAAAGCCTTCGGTCATCTTAAGTTCGCTCATGGTATCACTCAGTGCTTGCTTAGCGACGTTCACCACTCGCGTTGCGCCCATTTTCTTGGCTAAATCGAGGCGGTAATCATTCACATCGGTCACCACCACATGCCGCGCACCAACATGTCTACAAATCGCAGCGGCCATGACCCCAATGGGGCCTGCGCCGGTAATCAGTACATCTTCACCCACCAGATCAAAGGATAAAGCACTGTGTACCGCGTTGCCAAAAGGGTCAAAAATGGCGGCAAGGTCATCGCTAATTTCATCGGGTAACTTAAAGGCATTCACCGCAGGGATCACTAAGTATTCGGAGAAACAACCGGTGCGGTTCACCCCCACACCGACGGTATTACGACACAAATGAGTACGCCCACCGCGACAGTTACGGCAATGGCCACAGGTAATATGACCCTCACCGGAGACCCGATCACCAACCGAAAAACCACGCACTTCCTGACCAATGTCGACCACCTCTCCGGCATATTCATGGCCAATTACCATGGGGACAGGAATGGTTTTTTGGGACCACTCATCCCAGTTGTAAATGTGGACATCGGTACCACAAATAGCGGTTTTATTGATTTTGATTAACAGATCGTTATGACCAAGCTCTGGCATTTCCACTTGGGTCATCCAAATGCCGGGCTCCGCCTTCAGTTTTGCTAAGGCCTTAATAGTCATGCAATCACTCCTAGTTCTTTACCCACCTCAGTGAAGGCTGCTACTGCATGTGCTAACTGCTCGCGCGTGTGCGCAGCAGAAATCTGAGTGCGGATCCGCGCTTGGCCTTTTGGCACTACCGGGAAGGAAAAACCAATCACGTAAATGCCGCGCTCTAACAACTTATCAGCAAAGCAACTCGCCAATTTGGCGTCACCCAACATCACCGGAATAATCGCATGGTCGGCACCACCTAGCGCAAAACCCGCCTTGCTCATTTCCTCTCTAAAATACGCGACGTTGTCCCACAGCTGTTTGCGCAAAGCATCGCCTTCGGCCAATAGTTCCAGCACTTTAAGTGAAGCACTCACAATGGCTGGGGCCAGTGAGTTGGAAAATAAATAAGGGCGTGAACGTTGGCGCAACCAATCAATCACTTCTTTTTTAGCTGCGGTAAAACCACCCGATGCGCCGCCCATGGCTTTACCCAAGGTACCGGTAATAATATCCACTCGACCCATCACCTGATGATACTCATGGGTGCCACGCCCCCCTGCGCCAACAAAACCAACCGCGTGGGAATCATCCACCATCACCATCGCATTATATTTGTCGGCTAAATCACAAATGCCAGGCAGGTTAGCAATTACCCCATCCATAGAAAACACCCCATCGGTGGCGATCAGCTTAAAGCGCGCACCAGCGGCATCGGCATCCTTTAAGCATTGCTCTAATTCGGTGAGATCATTATTGGCATAACGGAAGCGTTTCGCTTTACATAAACGCACCCCATCAATGATCGATGCATGATTGAGCGCATCGGAGATAATCGCATCTTCAGGGCCTAACAAAGTTTCAAACAAACCTGCATTGGCATCAAAGCAAGAAGAGTAAAGGATGGTATCTTCCATCCCAAGGAATTCACTCAAGCCCCGTTCTAACTGTTTATGAATATCTTGGGTGCCACAAATAAAGCGCACCGAAGCGGCGCCAAAGCCATGGCTATCTAGGCCCGTTTTGGCGGCTTCAATCAAGGCTGGAGAGTTTGCTAAACCCAAATAGTTGTTGGCACAGAAGTTAATTACTGGGCCCTGCGCCACCGTAATATTGGCTTGCTGCTGAGAACTAATTACCCGTTCCTGTTTGTACAGGCCATCGTCTTTAACTTGTTGCAATTGCTGCTGAATATAAGAAGAAAAAGAAGCCGTCATAACACACCTAATTAAAAGCCAGAATTCTGGCTGAATTATAGTGATTTGTTTGGCAAATTCAGCTTATATTCTAAATAAAATGCTATTTTTTGCGCTGTGCACACTCTGAATAGTGTTGGTGCAATCGCTGATAAATACTCATCGACTGTTCTGTAAAATAAGGTCGTAGAATAAACAGTATTTTTAACACCCCCTCATAGAGTCGCGGTTTAGTGATTAGTCCGCCTTTTAGTTGCGCACTCTGGTAGCCGATCCAAGCACCAATGATGAATTTAATGCTATCCGCCAATTCGACTAGGCTGGCATCATCGCCCGTAATAAAGCGACTATCTCGAAACTGCACCAGTATATCCCGGCTCCATTTTTCCAGCTCGGTTTGTAAGGCCTGATATTTGGCTTCAAGCAAGGGATCTCGGGCCAATAACTCTAATAAATTGGCGTACATAAAACGGAAGCGCCACATCAGTTCAAAGCTTGCATCCAAATATTGCATCACATGATCGAGCGTTAATAGTTGATCGGCATGCGGGCGAAAACTACTATCAAGCTGCTCAGCATAAAGCTCAAAAATGCTACGAATAATCTCCTGTTTATTACTAAAATGGTAATACAGGTTTCCCGGGCTAATGCCTAACTCAGCAGCAATATGATTAGTGCTCACTTGGCGCTCGCCACGCTCATTAAATAACTTCAAAGAAGCATGAATAATTTTGTCTTTGGTTTTCATTTAGCTGTTACGTTGCCAGTTATATTATTGTGATACCTGTAAACGCCTCCAAAATCCAGTTTTTATTCACTGTTTTCCACTGGTCACGCAATTGCTATTCGGCGCATCACAGCATAAAATCCTTGCACTCATGGCAAATTTTAGAATGGTAGAATTATGATTATTGTAACCGGCGGAGCTGGCTTTATTGGCGCCAACATAGTGAAGAGCTTAAATGAGCTAGGCCATAACGACATCATCGTGGTTGACGACCTAAAAGACGGCACCAAATTTGTCAACTTAGTCGATCTGGATATCGCCGATTATCTCGACAAAGATGATTTTATCGCTCGTATCGTCTCCGGTGAAGACCTTGGCGCGGAATACGGCCAAGAGATCGAAGCCATATTCCACGAAGGTGCCTGCTCTGCCACCACCGAGTGGGATGGCAAATACATGATGGAAAACAATTATGAGTACTCTAAAGAATTACTTCATTATTGTTTAGAACGTCGTATTCCCTTCCTGTATGCCTCATCGGCGGCCACTTACGGTGATACCGAAACCTTCATCGAAGAAAAACAATACGAAGGCCCACTCAACGTTTACGGCTATTCAAAACTGCAATTCGACAATTACGTACGCCGTTTACTACCAGAGATAGAGTCACAAGTGGTTGGCTTTCGTTACTTCAATGTTTACGGCCCACGAGAGCAACACAAAGGCAGTATGGCCAGTGTGGCTTTCCACCTGAACAACCAAGTCAACGATGGGCAAAACCCCAAACTATTTGAAGGCTATGATGGTTACGGTAACGGCGGACAGAGCCGCGATTTTGTGTATGTAGGCGATGTAGCTAAAGTTAACTTATGGTTTTGGCAAAATCCCGAACAAAGCGGTATTTTTAATTTGGGGACAGGTCAGGCGGAACCGTTCCGTTCAGTGGCCGAAGCGGTGATTAAACATCACCAAAAAGGTGAAATTGAATACATTCCCTTCCCCGACCACCTCAAAGGTCGCTACCAGAGCTTTACTCAAGCCAATATCGATAAGCTACGCGCCGCAGGTTATAGCGAAGATTTTAAAACCGTCGCCGAGGGCGTTGCTGAATACATGACTTGGTTGAATAAATAAATCTCCCGCGACAAAAGGGGCGATAGGCCCCTTCAGGTAAAACATGAAGATATTGGTGGTCGGCCCGTCTTGGGTGGGTGACATGGTGATGTCACAAAGTTTATATAAAAGCTTAAAACAACTACACCCGCAGGCGCAATTAGACGTATTGGCCCCCGATTGGTGTCGTCCGATGTTGGAGCGCATGCCGGAGGTAGACAATGCCTTACGGATGCCGCTGGGCCATGGTGATCTGCAACTCGCGGTGCGCTGGAAGCTCGCCAGAGCCATCAAAGCTAAAGGCTATGATTGGGCCATCACTCAACCAAATTCGCTCAAAGCAGCACTGGTTCCTTGGTTTGCAGGCATTAAACGCCGTACCGGCTGGAAGGGAGAGAGCCGTTATGGTGTACTCAACGACCTGCGCAGCAATAAACAAGCCTTCCCACTCATGGTGGAACGTTATGTGTCTTTGGCCTACCCAAAGCAGACGATGACTTCTGCCGCTAAGCTTCCGAGCTACCAGCATCCGGCCTTAAGCGCCAACTCAAACAACCAGCAACAGGCACTCAGCCAATTAAACTTAAGCGACTCTCAACCCATTTTGGCACTTTGCCCCGGCGCAGAATTTGGCCCCGCCAAGCGCTGGCCAGAGCAACATTATGCAACAGTTGCCCAGCACTGGATTGAACAACGTAACGGTCAAGTGTGGATTTTCGGTTCGGATAAAGATCAAGCGGTAGGCGAGCAAATCATCGCTCATTTAGCGGAAGCCTCGCAAAGCGCTTGTTATAATCTCGCAGGTAAAACCAAACTAGCCGAAGCAATCGACTTAATGGCGCTGGCCAGCTTAGCCATTAGCAACGACTCCGGCCTAATGCACATCGCCGCCGCGCTAAAGCTCCCCTTAATCGCAGTGTATGGCTCATCGTCCCCACAATACACCCCGCCACTGACAGATACGGCAGAAATTTTACACACCGATATCGAATGCCGCCCTTGCTTTAAGAAAACCTGTCAGTTTGGCCATTTAAAATGCTTAAGCGAATTAGCGCCCGAGCGAGCTATCTTGCTCATCAATAACTTACTCACAACATCATGATCATAGGAAACTTATGCTACGAATTTTAATTATTCGTTCAGGCGCGCTAGGCGATACTATTTTTGCGAGTGCCGTGATGGAGGTACTTCATCAGGCATACCCTCAAGCGAGTTTTGATTGGATAGTCAGTAGCAAATCCATCGGTTTATTTGAACATGATCCGCGAGTGACTCAGTGCTTTAGCCTAAAACACCGTAAACTGCCGATTTTTATAAGCTTAGAAAAGCAAGCGATCATTCGTCACAGCAAACAACAACCTTATGATTTAGTGGTCAATCTAGAACATCACCCAACCTTTTGTGCTTTGGCAAAAGCCATACAAACCAGAGCCCGCCTCGAAATTAACGATCACCCGATAACTAGCAACAAGGTACCGCACGCTGTAGAAACCATGAAACAGCCTCTTTACGCCTTGCTAAGGAATGAGTCCTTAGCAAGCAGCCTTAATCAGCTGAATATTGCAGACATTGGCCCACGGATCATGGGTGAGCCGCTTGCTAAAATTGAGGCTAAATTTAAACTCCCGAAGCATTACATCGTCTTATGCCCAGGGAATAGCCATTCCAAAAAGAGTAAAATCAACCACAGGGCATGGCCAGAAGCACATTGGATTCAACTGATTAAGGAATTCGCAAACAGTCAGACGATCGTGCTATTGGGGAGCCAGGCAGACCGCCAGCAAATCGAACTTTGGGATCTGCCTAAAAGCTCGTCAATCTTAAACCTTGCAGGCAAAACCAATCTCAGTGAGTTAGTCGCGCTCATAGAACATGCAGTGGTAGCCGTCACCACCGATTCGGGCCCGACTCATATCGCATCCGCGGTACAAACCCCAAACATTGCACTGATCGGCCCAACCGATCCAGATAGTACCGGTCCCTATCAAACCCAAGATAATCATTCGCAGATACTGCTATCCAATTTGGATTGTCAGCCTTGTTATGGCACCGATATCCAGCGTCAATGTACGAATAATGAATGTATGAACCAACTCACTCCAGAGTTAGTTAAGCATACCATCAACAAATATCTTCACGCTTCAATGAGTGAGCAATAAAAGGCACAATCATGCTTGGTGGTTTATATCAGCTACTATTACTAATATTTTTACCTTTCGCCATGTATAAATTGTATTGGCCAAAACGAGGTAAACCAGTGGTGGGTAAACGCTGGCCAGAACACTTTGGTTTAGGTAAAAAAATCGCTCAGGTCGACCTGTGGTTGCATACCGTATCGGTGGGCGAGGTGATTGCCGCCACCCCTTTTATTCAGCAGCTAAAACAGCAGCAACCACAGCTGAACATTTTACTCACCACCACCACCGCCACGGGTGCTAAGCAAGCACAGCAGCGGCTCTCAGAGCTGGTGACTCACCGTTATGCGCCCTTTGACCTTTGGCCCTGTATTACCTTGTTTTTGGCGAAATACCAGCCTAAGCAGCTGTGGATCATGGAAACCGAGTTATGGCCCAACTGGCTTAGCCTATGCCACGCCAAAAACATCCCGGTGGCCCTAATAAACGCCCGCATGTCCCAACGCTCCTGTCGCCGTTATCAAAAATTATCTGCATTCTCTCGGCCGCTGTTCGCCAAACTCAAACTGGTGTTAGCGCAACATCAAGACGATGCACAGCGCTTCAATCAACTTGGCGTCGATGCGGCAAAGCTGGTGGTCACAGGTTCGATTAAATACGATTTACCCGATTGTCAGCACATTCAAGCACAAGCCATCCAGTTACGTGCGCAGCTATTTGGCCAACGCCCAGTGTGGATAGCAGCCAGCACCCATAAGGGAGAAGACGAGCGGGTGCTTGAGATCATGCAACAAGTGCAGCAGCAACACCCCACGAGTCTACTTATTTTGGTACCTCGTCACCCCGAGCGCTTCGAGCAAGTGGCCGAGTTATTAAATCAACAACAGGTCAAATTTGCTCGACGCAGTAAACACAATCATGTCGAACCGCAACAACAGGTATATTTAGCCGATAGCATGGGAGAAATGATGTTGATGTACGGCTGCGCAGATATCGCCTTTGTAGGAGGCTCACTGGTTCCCATTGGCGGGCACAATTATTTGGAGGCGGCGGCCATGAGCCTCCCTTGCATTGCCGGAGAATTTGATTTCAACTTCTCCGACATCAGCCAACAGCTACAAAGTTGTGGGGCGCTGAAACTAAGCGCCGATAGCAGCCAACTGGCAACTTGGCTAAACCAATGGCTGAGTCAGCCACAGCTGGCCGCAGAGGCGGGGGCTGCAGGCTTAACGGTGGTCAAACAAAACCAAGGCGCACTCCAGCGAAGTTTAAAGGCACTCAAAACACTTTAAAGCGCTTTTTGGTATGCATCCACTAAGTTTAGCCAATCAGATTCTAACCAATGACAATAGCCTGGCTTGGCTTGTTCTTTCACCAAGGAGCGGAGTAGCCGGGTTATATTTTCTTGCCGCCAGCGTTTACGAGGACGGCAAATCGCCCCATTATCGAAGTCGATCAGCCACACTTTGTCATTGGTATCAATCATGATATTACGTAGATTTAGATCGGCGTGATTCACTCCCGCCTTATGAAACGCGGCAATGGTTTCCCCCATTTGACGCCATAAAGAAACTGGCAAACGTTTCTCACTCAATAGCTGGGCCAGATCTCGAGCGCCATGGATCCGTTCTATAATCAAGTCGGCTTGAAAACTGAACCCCTGTCGTTTAATACGTCCAGCAATCGGCGTTGGTGCGGGCAATCCCAACGTTTGCAATTGCATCAATAACACAAACTCTCGCCACACTCGGCTACGCTTCAAACTAACATAAAAGTAACGATCATTACTCACCTTGGAGACGAGGCCACCTCGATGGTAATGGCGCAATACAAACTCCCGATGGAGATAACGAAAAAACAAAGTCTTACCACGGCCCATGGCTTGTCCAACCACCGCTCGATTTTGTTGCCAATGGCGTGCTTCAAAGTAAACGTCACTTACCTCTTGCCATTCAGCGGGGTTGTAGAACAACCATCCTTCATTTGTGCGTTGCTTTTCTATCTGCATAACTATCGCTTATGGAATATATCTGGGCGATTTTACATCGCAGGCTGCAAAAAGCATAATACTTAAGAAAATTCGCCAGCTTAACCAAGATGAACTCAATTCAACCCGCACAAAAAGTTTGTATCTTACGCCTTTCGGCAATCGGTGATGTTTGCAATGCATTAGCAGTCGTACAGCAACTGCAGCAAGCTTGGCCACAAGCACAAATCACCTGGGTTTGCGGTAAAGCCGAAGCGCAAATGTTAGCACTTTTCGATAACATAAATATTGTTATTTATGATAAAAAACAGGGTATTAAAGGACTAATCCAACTCAGAAAACAACTACGCGATACACAATTTGATGTTCTTTTACATATGCAGGCTGCCCTACGAGCCAGCCTTGTGAGTTGTTGCATTAACGCAAAACGTCGGATCGGTTTCGATCGCAGTCGCGCCAAAGATGGTCAATGGATATTCACTAATGAAAAAATAGCCAAAGCCCCCTCGCCCCACGTGTTAGACGGATTTTTACAATTCTTAAATCAACTAGATATCCAAGCTCAGCCGCCCCGTTGGCACGTCCCATTAAGTGCTACATTACACAATAAAGCCAAGCACTTACTGGGGGAAGGGCGACATCTATTAATTTGCCCCGCGGCCAGTAAACCCTATAAAAACTGGACTATTGAAGGTTATGCGGCATTCGCCCAATTTGCCCAAGCCAAAGGCTACAAAGTCAGTTTAATCGGCAGTCCCGCCCCCCAGGAGATGACTTTAGCCGAACAAGTGAACCTCGCCAGCCAAGGGCAACTCAATAATCTTTGTGGGCAAACATCCTTGCTCGAATTGTGGGCCTTGGTGGCCGAAGCAACACTGCTAGTTTCTCCCGATACGGGTCCCGCTCATATGGCAGTGGCGGTGAATACCCCGGTGCTCGGCCTGTATGCACATCACAACCCGCAACGCACCGGGCCTTATCACTATCGCAACTACGTGGTGAGTGTTTGGCAACAGTGTATTGAACAAGAGCAAGGCAAGTCCGTTGCGCAGCTTAACTGGCGCAGCCGCGTAAAAGATCCCAATGCAATGCAACAGATCACACTAGAATCAGTTATTCATATGTTTGAAATATTAGAAAAAGAGCAGCTATCATGAGTCAAGCAAGAGCTACCATATCGGCAATTATCATTACTAAAAATGAACAAGAAAGCTTAAAGGATTGTCTGGAAAGTTTAACTTGGGTTGACCAAATAGTGGTGCTTGATTCAGGCAGCAACGATGGCACGATTGAACTGGCAAAGCAATATACTCAAGACGTGTATAGCAATCATGAATGGCCTGGCTTTGGCAAACAAAAACAGCTCGCTCAAAGCTACGCCACCGGCGATTGGATCTTAGCAGTAGATGCCGATGAACGTATCGATTCGACCTTACGTAGCAGCATTGAAAATATGCTAAACGCTCCTCCCAGCCATACTGTATTCAACTTAAATGAACTCACTTGGGTATTTGGTCGGTTTCTTAAACATTCGGGCTGGTATTACCGACATATTCGACTTTATCCACGTCATTTAACCCAATACAACGATAATCTAGTGCATGAATCGGTGATTGTTCCTGCGAACTGCCAGATCGCCGAATTAGACGGTGATATCCTGCATTATTCCTACCGAAATCTTGAACACTACTTGGTAAAATCGGCGGGTTACGCTAAGGCATGGGCCGACCAGCGAGAAGCCAAAGGTAAAAAAGCATCTCTCGGCCAAGGCTTATTACACGCGCTCGGTTGCTTCACCAAAATGTACCTACTCAAACGTGGCTTTTTAGACGGGAAACAAGGTTTATTAATTGCACTCCTGTCGGCCCACTCTACTTTCGTAAAATATGCCGACCTGTGGGCAAGGCAACATGATCACCACTATCGTAAATAAGCTTAACTCAAGCCTAGCTGCCTCAGCACGGGTTGGGGCTGCAGCGCATCTAAATCGCAAATATTCACAACATGCTCACCCAAGCAGCCATATTGCATCACATTGGTCATGGTAAACAAACCAACACAACGCGCACCAGCAGCGCTGGCCAGATGTAAAGGGCCAGTATCGCCACAAATGAATAAGGAAACTTGCTGTAAAAATGCAGCCAGTTGCCGTAAGTCACGATTCAGATAAGTAAAATGAGTGTGGCTCAAAGGCTCCGCAATATCAGGGCTCAAAATTTCAATCACATTTAATTCACCCGCGTAGTATTGTTTAAACTTAGCCAACAATACCTGCCATTTTTCATCGTCAACTATTTTGCTACCACGCGCCCCTCTAAAATAGGCAAGGCAAGGCTTATGATGATGTTCACCGAGCATTTGCTTAAGTTGCTCTGCCGCATACTGTTGCTCGCTATGACTGAGCTTTAGGCACGCACTGGCGTGTGCTACCGGGGGTAAACCTAAATACTCTAATAGCTCCAAACATCCCAAAGCATAGTGCGAGTATTTATGTTGGTACTTAACCGTATGACTGCATACCGCAGCATCGGCCGGACCGTCAAAAGCATGCACATTCTTCCCTTCCGTTAAGGCCGCAACAATCCGGTCGCTGGAGCCGCCGTAAGGCAACAAAATTAAATCATAAGAATGTTTTCGTAGTTGATGTATGGAGCGAATAAAGGCGGGAATGGTTTTTAGACCAAATTGCGAGAAATGAATATTTTTTAATCCCAGGTTTTCAAAGACTTTCCCCTGCCAAGGGTCACTGAGTAATAACTCAACTTCTGCGTCTGGGTACAAGGCTTGAACATAATTAACAAAAGGCAATAAGAAGAACATATTCCCAATGCGCTTGTTATTTCGAATAATCAATACCCGTTTAATTTGTGACTTCTGGAGGCGTTCAGTTAATCGACCCTTACGCCCCCCGAGTAACTTTAAAAAGGCGACTTCAAGGCCAATGGAGCGCTCACGCCGTTTACTATCAAATTGACGTAAAGCAGTGCGAATCCGCTTGATTAGGCTCATGATAGCCTAACACCTTGCGATAACTGCAGCTTACGCCACCAACGATTAATTTTTAGGGCTGAATCACTCACATTAATCAAACTCATATCTTCTTGGGTTAACTCTCCTTCTGGCGGAGAAAAACATAGGTGGCGTCCTTCACTATTAGGCGGACGCCAGCGTAACGGAGTGGCGCTGGTTCGATTTGGAAAAAAACCTGCGGTGGGCACATCAATGGCACCGGCAATATGTAAAGGGCCTGTAGAGCCAGCAATAAACAAGTCTGCACAGGCTAATACTTCACAAAAAGCCGCTAATCCATCTTCAGAGAAGTACAAACAATATGCCACGTCTAAATGTTCCAGCTCACTCACCAACTCTTGCGCTGCTACCAATTCGCCAGGGCCTGCGGTGATCACAAAATACAATTCTGCATTGAGTTTCGCCAAACAATCAATCAAACTCACATACTGCTCTAAACTAAGGTTATTAGCCGACCCACCGCTGCCAATATGTACCATCACCAGTGAGTCTTTATCAGCAAATAGCTGCTGTTTGCGCTGTGTTAATACTTCAGTCGCGAACTGCAGATATGGCCCCGAAGGCTGTTGCGCAGAATAGCCATGCTGCTCTAGAAATGCCTTGGTCAAATCCAGGTTATACTGATACTCGGGTTTTAGCGAGCGAGAACGGCGCTGTACCACGCGCTGAGTATAAAGGAATTGCGCCAGCTTAGTCGCCGGAGCACAACGGTTTGAGATCTTGGCACGAAAACCAAGCCAAGCATTGCGAAGATTAGAAAATAAACACAAATAACCGTCGAATTTTTGCTGTTTCACCTGCTTAAGCAAACTCGCTTGAGCCGCCGAATTTGCGGTGCTACCGCAATCAATGATCACCTTGTCGATCCAAGGGCATAATTCCGCCAAAGGCGCGGTATAGTTCGGCACCAAGGCCGTAATTTCACAATTAGGCATCGACAATTTCAACATGGCAAAACTGGGCCAAGCCAGCATAAAATCACCAATTTTGTCATTTCGTACCACCAACAACTTTTGCATTATTTAACCTTTATCTTCAAGCTTGCGCATTGTGACGAATCTTTATGACAGGCTCAAGAATTTTCCCCCAGCCCTGTGAGCAGGTTATAATCCCGCTAACATTTATCATTGGCAGATATTCATGACTACTCGAGTTATTTACCCCGGCACCTTCGATCCCGTGACTCACGGCCATAGCGATCTCATTCAACGAGCCGCTCGCATGTTCGACAAAGTTATCGTCGCGGTTGCTGCCAGCCCAAGTAAACAACCGCTGTTCAGCTTAACCGAGCGGGTTCAATTACTTGAGCAAAGCATCGGCACAAGCAGCAACATTGAAGTGATTGGTTTTACAGGCCTATTAGTTAACTTAGCGAAACAACAAAATGCCAGCGTCCTGTTACGAGGCCTGCGCACCGGTTCTGACTTTGAATACGAATTACAACTAGCCGACATGAATCGACAGCTAGATCCCAACCTGGAAAGTGTTTTTTTAACGCCTGGCGAAGGCGTCTCCTTCATCTCTTCCAGCTTGATTAAAGAAGTCGCTAAACATGGCGGCGATATCAACCGCTTTGTTGCGCCGCATGTCGCCGAAGCCGTGGCCCAAAAGCTCGCAACTAATTAACCACCGAAGGGCAGCATCGCTTGCTGCTTAACTTCAATTAGCGCTGGCAATGTGGGCAGAAAAAAGTATTACGCTGCCCTATTCGTAGTGCCTTAATCAGCTCACCACAGCAATCACAGCGCTCACCTTCACGGCCATATACCGCCAAAGTTTGTTTAAAATAGCCTGGCTTACCATCCACATTAGTAAAATCTTTTAAGCTGGTGCCGCCTTGCTCAATGGCCTCGGCTAATACTTGTTTAATATTTTCGGTCAGTTGTTTTAAGCGAACTTTACTAACCTTGTTGGCGGCGCGTTTTGGATGGATCCCGGTTCGAAATAGGGCTTCATTGGCATAGATATTCCCCACGCCCACCACCACCTTGTTATCCATAATAAACTGCTTAATCGCCACACTACGTGTTGCCGCCTTAGCAATTAAATAAGCACTCGAGAAATCCTCTTCTAAAGGTTCCGGGCCTAAGTTTACGAACAACTGATGCTCCTCTAAAGGAAGCGGAGTAAACAATACGCAGCCAAACCGTCGAGGATCATTAAAACGCAGCACCTTTCCATTGGCAAATTGCATATCGAGGTGATCATGTTTTCCCGCTGCAACCGCTTGTTCCAGTACCCTTAGGCTGCCCGACATCCCCAGATGAATGATAATGTAGCCCGCTTCGGTTTCAATCAGCAGATACTTGGCTCGGCGGCGAATGCTTAACACGGACAAACCCACATTACACTGGATCAATTCGGGTACTGGCCAACGTAACTGCGGCTGGCGAACCACAATCGCGCTAATCGTTTGCTGCAGCAAGTGTGGACTAATGCCGCGGCGGCTGGTCTCTACCTCGGGTAACTCAGGCATCAGCTTTCACTTAAATGAGGGAACAAGGCACTGTAGCTGGCTTGATCAAGTTGAAATAACTGCCCCTGCCAATTGGTGATCATCCGTTGATCGCCCAATTCAAACAAGGTGAGTTGTAAAGGACTCGCTAAATTAGCCAAATAAACTTGAATAATGTGACTCCGAGCCGCACCGCCTACGGCGTTTGGCCAAGGTTCGAGTTGCACATGCAGCCATGCATCAACCACCGCAATAGGGTGGTCAATTACGGGCTTGCTGCGCCATTCGGTGCCTAAGCGTTCAATTAGCAAATCTGGCAGCTCTATCCGCAAAATCGTGGCGCCAACAGGCAACAGCTGCTGAGCTGCACTTGCCTCAACACTCACCGACTTATCGTTAATCTCGACATACTTAAAAACCAAAATCATCGCCGCAACGGCAAAGATAATAATGTTATTCCAGCCTCGGCGGCTCATTTTCATCGGATATCTCCCTTTTATCCATTCATCATAAGCGGGAAGTAATTCACGAGTAAACCCTCTGACTCATTCAGCGGGGCGAAAAAAAGCCAAAAAAAAAGCCCAGCCTAAGCTGAGCTTCTTTACATCAAAGCCAAAATCTATTTGATTTTGCCTTCTTTGTACATAACGTGCTTGCGAACAACGGGATCAAATTTTTTGATTTCCATTTTTTCAGGCATGTTACGTTTGTTCTTATCAGTGGTATAGAAGTGACCAGTGCCAGCTGATGAGTTCAAACGAATTTTCTCGCGAATACCTTTAGCCATTTTTTAGTTCCTTATACCTTCTCACCACGACCACGCATCTCGGCTAAAATAGCGTCGATACCTTTTTTGTCGATGATGCGCATACCTTTAGTCGATACACGTAATTTAACAAAACGTTTTTCACTCTCTACCCAAAAACGGTGAGATTGAAGGTTAGGCAAAAAACGACGACGAGTGCGGTTTTTTGCGTGCGATACGTTGTTACCAACAGCTGGCTTCTTACCAGTAACTTGGCATACTCTAGACATGTCAGTCTTCTCCAAATAAATACTTCTGCTCGAGCATCTGTTCATGCCCCGTTAGGCCGTCGCCCGGGACGACAGAAAGGCCGCATTTTATACAGGAAATAGAACCCTAGATCAACTAAAAATTGAACAAAGATCAGATCCAACCTCGCTCGGCGAAAGACATTGTCTCTCCACAGCCGACAACAACATGGTCTAAAACTCGCACATCAATCAGTGCTAAGGCCTTGATTAATTTAGTAGTAATTTGCCTATCGGCCAAACTTGGTTCGGCCACACCCGAAGGATGGTTATGGGCAAATATTACCGCAGCGGCATTTTTTTCTAATACACGCTGTACCACTACCCGTGGATAAACACTGGCAGCATCAATCGTTCCGAAAAATAACGGCGCGAATTGTAACACTCGATGCTGATTATCCAATAGCAATATTGCAAATACTTCACGTTGTTGGTGAGATAATTCCATAGAAAGGTAGTTTTTGGCCGATTCAGCGCTATCCAGCACACTTTTTTCACTGATCTCGGCCAACAAATAACGACGACTCATTTCAATTGTTGCACGTAATTGTGCATATTTTGCGCTTCCCATGCCTCGCTCGGCACAAAAAGTTGCCTGATCCGCCGACAAAATCGCCCGTAACGAACCAAATTGTTGGAGTAAATGCTGCGCTAAACTCACCGCATCCATTCCAGCGCAACCAATCCGTAAAAAAATGGCTAATAACTCTGCGTCACTTAAACTCGCTGCGCCTTGCGCCAATAATTTTTCTCTAGGCCGCTGCTCGGCAGGCCAATCAGATATAGCCATTATTTTAATTACAAAAAAGTCAATATAATAAAGGTAGCCGAATCTGCAGTCTTGTCTATGCGGAGAACTTAAGTTTTATGGTAGGCTTGCCGATACTAGACGGTGATTATTATTTCGGTATCAGCATGTTAACGGGAAAGAAAATTCTGCTCGCAATCTCTGGTGGGATTGCAGCCTATAAAATACCAGAGTTGGTGCGGCGCTTAAAAGACCAAGGCGCGCAAGTCAAAGTAGTGATGACCGAACACGCCACCCACTTTATCACTCCCTTAACTTTGCAAGCTGTCTCTGGCGAAGCGGTCGGCCTTAAAGTGGTTGACCCAAGTCAAGAAGGCTCTATGGGCCACATTGCCTACGCCAAGTGGCCGGATTTAGTATTGGTGGCCCCCGGCACAGCCAATGTGATTGCAAAGTTTTGCCATGGCATCGCCGATGATTTGGTGAGTACCTTATTACAAGCCACCAGCGCACCAGTCGCCCTCGCGCCAGCCATGAATCAACAAATGTATCTCGCAGCGGCCACTCAAGCAAACCTAGCGGTCCTTCGGCAACGCGGCGTCCCTATCTGGGGGCCTGCTCAAGGCGAACAAGCCTGTGGCGATGTAGGGCCAGGCAGAATGCTTGAACCAGCTCAACTGCTAACACATATTCAGCAACATTTCGCGGCCTTAGACCAGCCGCAAAGTTTAGCTGGGCGAAGAGTTGTGATTACCGCCGGGCCAACCCGTGAGGCCATTGATCCGGTGCGTTATATCAGTAATCATAGCTCAGGAAAAATGGGCTTTGCTTTAGCGCGAGCCGCTCAACAACTAGGTGCCGAAGTCAGCTTGATCGCTGGGCCAGTCAACTTAGCCACTCCAGTAGGGGTACGCAAAGTCGCCGTAGAAAGCGCTCAGCAAATGCTCGAAGCGGCTTTAGCTGAGACCGCGAGTAGCGACATTTTCATCGCTTGCGCAGCAGTCGCCGATTATCGAGTGGCTACCGTTGCCGAACAAAAGATCAAAAAAACTGACGACCAACAACAACTGCAGCTACAGCTAGTTAAAAACCCAGACATTGTGGCCACCATCGCCGGCCAAAAAGAGAAACCGTTTACGGTAGGCTTCGCCGCCGAAACCCAAGATGTCGCCAGTTACGCCAAAGACAAATTAAAGCGCAAAAACTTAGATATGATTGCGGCCAACGACGTATCTAATCCCGAACAGGGCTTTAATAGTGAACAAAATGCCTTAACGGTATTTTGGCCAAATGGACAACAGCAATTAGACCTCGCTGACAAGACCTTATTGGCCGAACAACTACTCGCGTTGATCGCCGAGCACTACTCTTTACAACAAATAAAATAATAAGCATGAAACAAATAGCACTTAAAATACTAGACCCTCGAATTGGCAGTACTTTTCCGCTGCCTGAATACGCAACTCCCGGCTCGGCAGGCATGGATCTGCGTGCCTGTCTGGATCAAGCTCTGGAACTAGCCCCTGGTCAAACAGAACTAATTCCTACTGGTTTGGCAATTCATATTGCCGATCCCGGCTTAGCGGCCACCATCTTGCCACGTTCCGGCTTAGGCCATAAACACGGCATCGTCTTAGGCAATCTGGTAGGTCTAATCGACTCCGATTACCAAGGACAGTTGATGGTGTCTTGCTGGAATCGGGGACAAAGCACTTTCACCATCGAACCCGGTGAGCGGATCGCCCAGCTGGTCTTTGTACCCGTGGTGCAAGCCAGCTTCGAGATTGTGGAAGACTTCGATGCAAGCCAACGCGGAGAAGGTGGGTTTGGCCATTCAGGTAAACATTAAATTGGTTCAGATGCAGTACGCTAATAAATAATAAAAGGATAATTATAACAATGGCGGGAAAACCAAAAAGCAATCGCCGCGAACAGATCCTCCAAGCCTTGGCAAGAATGTTAGAGACCAGCCATGGCCAACGGATTACCACCGCGAATTTAGCCAAAGAAGTCGGTGTTTCAGAAGCCGCACTCTATCGACACTTTCCAAGCAAAGCACGCATGTTTGAAGGTTTGATAGAATTTATTGAAGAAACCTTATTATCTCGGATCAATCTGATTCAAGAAGAGCAAAAAGATACCCTAAATCGCTGTCAGCACATCCTGATGCTACTGCTGGGGTTTGCTGAACGTAACCCCGGTTTAAGCCGCATTCTTACTGGTGATGCCTTACAGGGCGAACACGAGCGTTTACGTGCCCGAGTGAGTGTGCTGTTTGACAAAATAGAAGTTCAGCTGAAGCAAGTGCTACGAGAGCGGCGACTGCGAGAAGGACAGGGCTTCTTAATTGAAGAGAACAGCCTTGCCACCTTACTCCTCGCCTATAGCGAAGGGCGCATTAGCCAATATGTACGCAGTGAATTTAAACTCGCCCCCACCGAACAATTTGACATCCACTGGGGCTTTTTAAAGCAACAACTGATGCGCGCTTAGATCTTTAATTCCCAGATGAAGCCGACAAATTTTCGCGAGAAGTGAGGGTCTGCCCAAACTCTCGCTCGGCTTTCATACACCGCCCGCTCACCATAAATTAACTCCCCACCATCAAACTAGACAAGTGGCTTTGCAGACTGCAGCAACGCTCTGCGAAGCAAAGTGCTTAGCAGCGGATTTCAATCCGGGCAAAAACCTGCAGCACTTCGTAAAAACTAAACGAAACATAATCTTGTTTGTCATGAAAAAACTGCTAAATTTGTAACAACTTTAATTCATCACGGGTCTCAACACATGGATGTACTTCATCAAGGAACCAATTGGTTCGAAAACAACCAAGAAATGCTAGTTCAATACGCCATCAATATTGCTGCGGCAATCATTATTCTGATTGTGGGTATGTTGGTCGCGCGAATTCTCGCGGCAAGTGTCGAAAAACTAATGAACGCACGCAAATTAGATAACACCATCAGCCACTTTGTCGGCTCCATGGTGAAATACACCATTATCGCCTTTGTGATTATTGCTGCACTGTCACGCATTGGTATCCAAACCGCCTCGTTTGTCGCGATTATCGGTGCCGCAGGCTTAGCCGTAGGTTTAGCGCTGCAAGGTTCATTGTCTAACTTCGCAGCAGGGGTACTGATTATTGGTTTCCGCCCATTCAAAGCCGGTGACTTCGTAGAAATTGCAGGTACTGCTGGCTCGGTAGCCTCGGTGCAAATTTTTACCACGGTATTAAAAACCCCAGACAACAAACAAATTGTGGTGCCTAACTCGGCAGTTTTAGGCGGCAATATTGTTAACTACTCGACTCACCCAACCCGTCGTGTCGACTTGGTAATTGGCGTGAGTTATGCCGCAGACTTAGCTAAAACTAAAGCCGTATTACGCGCCGTATGTGAAGCCGATAGCCGGGTATTGAAAGATCCTGATATTACCGTTGCGGTATTAGAGCTGGCAGACAGCTCAGTGAACTTTGTGGTTCGCCCATGGGTGAATAGCGCCGATTACTGGGGAGCCTACTTCGATTTAACGGAAAACATCAAACTCGCTTTAGATGAAGCTGGTATCGAAATTCCATTCCCACAAATGGATGTGCACTTAGAAAAAGTCGCCAGCTAGATTTGGCGTCTTAAAACAACAAAAGCACAGCCACTAGGGCTGTGCTTTTGTTGAATAGCAATTTAAATATCATCTAAGCGATGAGTGGCATGCACCATTTGCTGCTGACGCTTCTCTTGATGCTCGATCAAGTTGGCTAAAAATTGCTGCTCTGCCAGCATGCTAAAACCATCCTTCGCCTGCCTGAGCAAGTCTAAAGACTGCTCACTTAAATCCAAGGCCAGACTCATCACATCATCACTGCTCATGTTCGCTGGCAAGCTCACTTTGGCCATTTTATCCACCAAGTCGTGCTCGGCTCGAATATCGGTCCAGGTATCTAATAACTCAGGTTTAGCCTGACTAATAAAATCTTTTACATGAGCGGTATTTTCTTTTTCTTGATGTTGTAAATAATTTAACAGCATTCTCACACGTTCCGCATCCGCATTCATCTCTAAGCGTCGATACACCACCCGCATCTCTTCTCGACAATTCACAAAATGTTCGAGCAATAGTCTTAACTGATTAAATCGCATGATGAGCACTCCCACTAATCGTCTCTCTCTTTATAGTAGAGTGTGCCTAAAAAATCTGCTTTAGCTAAGCGATTATGGCTTGATGTATATCAACTGATATCATTCACCTTCAGTCTATCTTGCGATGCTGCGCAAATGAATGATCCAGAGTAACGGCTTGCCTTTGCTAAAATAAACACCAACTCAAGAAGCTTTATATTAGGTTATCACAATGAAAAAACTGCTGATTTGGAGCGAGAAAAATAATTTTATTTTTTTAACTCTGGCCTTGATTGGCTACATTTTTTTAGCCGCCTGTGTTGACCAATTTTGGCAAGGAGACGGCTTTAAGTTTCTACAGGCCGCCATGGTGTTAGTGCTCGCCGCAGGCGTATGGCAAGCCAAGGGCAAAAAACTTTGGTTTGCCATCGGCTTAGGATTTTTACTCGCTACCACATTAATCGCCATTTTTAATTTGTGGTTTGAAGCCGAAAGCTTAGCGGGTATCTATCTCGGCTTTGTATTTTGTTATCTAGTGATCAGCACTTGGACCGCACTTAAGCAGGTCTTATTCACGGGCGAAATCGACACCAATAAGCTGGTAGGAGCTATCTGTATTTTCCTGCTGGTCGGTTTAGGCTGGGCCCACCTCTATACCATCTTAAACAGCTACCTCCCCGAAGCCTTTAGCGGCGTTTCCGCAGAGCATTGGAGCAGCCAGATAAACGCTTTCATCTACTTCAGCTTTGTCACGCTCACCACTTTGGGCTACGGCGAGATCACCCCCAAGGTGCCAATTACTCGCTTCTTTACCTTCAGCGAAGCCATTTTCGGGGTATTTTATATGGCAATATTAGTGGCAAGCCTAGTGGGCGCTCGCATGTCTAAGCGCGAACGCTAAGCAACAAAAAAGGCGACCCAATGGTCACCTTTTATTCAACTGAACGCGCAACAGCCCGCTTGCTTAAGCGATCCCGTATTGCTCACGGTAAGCACTCACCGCCGCCAACGCAGTTTGATTATCGCCTTGCTCTTCTAAATAAGTGATTAAATCTGCCAGCTTAACAATAGAAATCACCGTGGCATTGTAGTCACGCTCAACTTCTTGAATCGCCGACAACTCACCTTTACCTTTCTCTTGGCGATCCAGCGCAATTAGTACACCAGCTAACTCCGCATCATGGGCATTAATAATGTCCATCGACTCGCGAATCGCGGTGCCCGCGGTAATCACATCATCCACCAGCATCACCTTGCCAGCCAGCTCAGAGCCCACCAAGCTACCACCTTCACCGTGGGTTTTAGCTTCTTTACGGTTAAAGCAGTAAGGCACATCCTTTTGGTAATGCTCGTCTAAGGCCACCACGGTAGTGGTGGCAATGGGGATCCCCTTGTACGCTGGGCCAAACACTAAGTCGTACTCAATGTTTGAGTCTTGCAGCGCTGCGGCGTAAAACTTACCTAAACGGTTTAAATCACGGCCAGTATTAAACAAACCCGCGTTAAAAAAGTAAGGGCTGGTTCGGCCCGACTTTAAGGTAAATTCGCCAAACTTTAGTACGCCTTTGGCTAAAGCAAATTCAATAAACTCGCGTTGATAAGCTTTCATCATTCTCTCTCAAATTAACCCGCAAGGGCTTCACGTTGGGCCGCATTAATTTGGGCAATACCTTGTTTGGCAAAGGCCAGCATGTCTAGTAGCTCTTGATGGCTAAATGGCGCGCCCTCGGCCGTGCCTTGCACTTCAATCATGTTGTCGTCTTCACACATCACCACGTTCATGTCGGTCTCAGCAACGCTGTCTTCGGTGTACTCAAGGTCACAGACAACCTCACCACCAACCACTCCCACCGAAACCGCAGCAATCAGCTGCTTCAATGGGCTAACTTTCAATTTTTTCTGCTCAATCATCCACCAGATGGCATCTTGTAGTGCCACGCAAGCACCGGTAATCGCCGCCGTGCGGGTGCCACCGTCGGCTTGAATCACATCACAATCCACCACAATGGTATATTCACCCAGCGCGCTCAAATCAACCGCAGCACGCAACGAGCGACCAATTAAACGTTGGATTTCTTGAGTACGGCCACTCTGCTTGCCACGCGCCGCTTCACGACCCATACGGCTATGAGTAGAACGAGGTAACATGCCGTATTCCGCCGTAATCCAACCCTGGCCCTTACCTTTTAAAAAGCGTGGTACACCATCGTCTACCGAGGCAGTACATAATACTTTGGTATCGCCAAACTCAACCAATACCGATCCCTCGGCATGAGCCGTATAGTTTCGAGTAATGGTGATTGGACGCATTTGTTCGACAGCTCTTCCGTTAGGACGCATGCTAGTAACCTTTAATAGAAAATTCGCGGCTATTATATAGGCTTTTGTCGCACTTGGTCACGCCCAGACTGACGAACCAGCGAATAGCCGCTATAATCGGGCAAATTTTTTGAGGATATTCAACTATGATCCACAGCATGACAGGCTACGCACGCCACCAACTTAAAGCCGATTGGGGCAGTGCCACATGGGAAATTCGCAGCGTAAACCAACGTTATTTAGAAACCTACTGGCGCATGCCAGAGCAGTTTCGCGCCCTAGAGCCGGTATTGCGAGATAAGATCAGAAAAGCCCTACAACGTGGCAAAGTTGAATGTAACCTGCGCTTCGACGCCGACCAGGCTAGCCGTGGCGAACTGCAGCTTAACCAAGCCCTCGCCGAACAGCTCATCAAAAATGCCGAATGGGTACAGCAACAAGCTGGCGGACAAATTAACCCCGTCGACATACTGCGCTGGCCGGGCGTGATGGAAACCCCAGAGCAAGACGCCGACGCCATTAGCAAAGAACTTTTAGCGGGCTGGTTAGTGGCCCTAGAAGCCTTTATTGAAAGCCGCGCCAGCGAAGGTGCCAACACCGCCACCATGATCACCAGCCGCCTCGATAAAATTACCCAGCAAGTGGCCTTTGTACGCGAGCAAATGCCCGCCGTAATGCAATGGCAGCGTGACCGCCTAAACAATCGCCTCGCCGAAGTAAAAGACGAGCTAGAGCCGCAGCGCATCGAGCAAGAAATGATCATGGTCGCGCAGAAGATAGACGTCGCCGAAGAGCTAGACCGCCTCGACTCGCACGTAAGCGAAACCCGCAAAATCATTAAAAAAGGCGGCGCCTGTGGCCGACGCCTCGATTTTATGATGCAAGAGTTTAACCGCGAAGCCAACACCCTCGCCTCTAAATCAATTAACGCCGAGATCACCCAAGCTGCGGTAGAGCTAAAGGTATTAATTGAGCAGATGCGCGAGCAGATCCAAAACATAGAATAAGTGTTTTTCGTCGTGAGCGGCCATTTCCGCAAAGTTGCTCTCCATACCAAGTACCGCCATTACCTTTAAGTAAGTGCCTATGGCAACGCCCGGATCACCTGCGAAGAGTTTGTTCACGGTTTTCTGATCAAAGCCAGTGCGCTCACACAGCAGCTTTTTTGTAAAACCACGTCGTTTCATCGCCAACAACAAGTCTTCACCAAAATGAGTCAGGGTTTTACGCTGCTTTGGAAACAGCACATTGTGTAAATCACGCTTAGTCATTGCACCAACCAATGGGACTGTATTCCCATTTTAATGACCATAATTGGATTAATATCCTACTTTTAGGTTTAGTTTGCGCGATGGCTAAGGCGATGATACGAGGCCCTGAATACCAAAAGCCACCAAACTACACTTTTATGCGCGTAAAAGTGTGAGATGGTAGAAAAACCTTAACTAGGATCCCGAGGTCTACTCAACCTTACTTTATAGGTAACAATCTATAGACCTAAAGGTGGGCATACAACCTTTCAGGTAATCCATGCTGAGCGAGTTTTTCTAACACTCTATGACCGTTCTATAACCTGATCGTTTAAAGTAAATCACTTAACCGGTTTAACAGCGCTTTACGGCTATTATTCGCCACAACAAAGCGCTTAAAGCGTTGCTCAAACGCCGCTTCATCCGCTTTAAACTGGTAGGCTTCGAACAGTTGATGCAGATAGCGTGAAGCCTCATCGTAACCACTGGCGCAGGTTCGATTCGCTTGCTCTTGTACTTGCTGCCAGTAGTGCTCACGCTGGCGATAAATCTCTGTCTGCGCTTTTTCTTTTTCCGCTTTTTCGATAGCTAATTTTTTAGCGAATGCTTCGGCTTGTTCTTGCTGTAATTGGTTTTTTGCTTGTTCAATATAAGGGGCAATTACGTCGGGCGTTAACCAATACTGATAGCTTTCATCGTTATTGGCAGATTCTTTTCGCGTCATGGCTAAGGCTTGGTGACGGGTTAACTGGCCTTGTTCAAATATTGCGCTTATTAACGCGTTTTTGTCTGCCTCTGTGAGATTATTTAGCCATGTGTCCAACTGAAACTGGCTTTGTTTGGCTTGGTGACTTGGCTTAGCCTTAAGCATCATAGAAAGCGCTTTAACCAGAGTGAAAGGGATACTGTAAAGTGCAGCAAAAGCCAATAATCCCTCATTGATATTCTGAAAATCGAACTGAATTAAAGGTATTGCTTCAAGTTCGCTATTCGAGTCAAACTCTTTAAGCCACATAAAATACAAAAGACGCCAATCACCTTGAATTAACGCACTGCGTAAGCCTGCTAAATGTTGGAAAAAATCTTCTGCACTTTCATCATCAAAATACTCGTAATACTCCTCAATGGAGAAAACAAGTAGTTGCCACTCGTCAGTTTGATGAAGATAAAGTTCGTCGCTTGAAAACTCAAACATCGCATCCCGTATCGTCCCTGCGGGCAGTTTAATGTAAACATAGATAGAGCCCCAGTCGGCGTAATAAAAACCGATATCAAAGTACTTTAGCATCAGCTCATTCGGCTCTGCTTTTAAATCACTGTAGTTATAATGTACTTGAAAAGACCTTGCCGTGATGTTGGCACGGCTTGAAATAACGTTGAGCGCTTGGAGCGCTTTACTGTCTAAGTGCCCATCCAGACACTCAAATCGATAGTATTGATATTCGCTCACGATAACCTTTTTATGAATTAATGGTGAATTGAAAGGTTTGCTTTAACAAAGGCTGAACCTGAACCACTCTGGCGACAAGTTCACCGTTTAAATAACATCTCGGATCGATGATAATAAATCCCCAAAACTGTAAAAATCGCTCAATAAACCGATTTTCGATGAGCATGTTTAAGTTTCTTTCTGGCGAGAAGTAATCATCCGTAGAGAAAGCCTGTTGCAAATCAGGAAAAGCTGTCATCACCTCTTTAACAAGCTGCTCCAAACTGTTGTGGCTTTGTATTCGCCACAGCATAAACAACCAGAAGGTTCTTAGGTCAATATCGTGCTCCCAGCCATCTAGGTAGCCCCAATTGTACTGAGAGCTTGCCGCTTCGAGCATGGGGATAAAGAACGCCTGTATACCATGCGTTAGGTACTGCTTTTGAGCTGCTTTTTTAACATGATAGCGCCCACTTCGACGATAGATGATACCTGCAATCTCTGCTAGCACTCGGGTGTAATGCAATGCATTAAACTTATCTTCGTTACTGCCCGCAAACTCGCTGATACTGATGTCACGTTCGAATTGAGCAACGGCAAACTCTGGCAACAATTCACTGGCTTGTTTAACGACTTTTGTTGGCAAGTTGCCTTTGGTGGTGGCTTTAAACGAGCCATCGTTTTGCATCGCTTCATCTAATATCAATGTTAAGTAACGCATCACAGGACAGGCCTTAAGGTCGTCTGGCGTGTGTATTAGTACCCCTTCCAACTCACTGAAAGGCGCATATAACCAATTACTCATTTGTGTTGGCGAAAGGCCACAAAAGTCAGGATGAGGCCGTTCATTAGCCGCCTTCATTTTTTGTTCTGCAACGATATTGAGTTCTTCTAAAGATAAGTTAGGGTTCATTGCGACTACTTGCTCAATATCATCCAGCATAGATGCGTGCTGCTTAGAGAGACTGTTCATGCAACAACGTTTGTATTTTTTACCGCTGCCACAAGGGCAAGGTTCATTTCGACCTGGTTTCATGTTTTATCTACTCGTCTTATTTATCTTAATGCTACGTCACGTTAAAAAACGTCACCTCAAACCAACATCATCTCAAGCTAAAAGTGCCGAATTTTCTTGCTTACGCTCTGCGAGTGTTTTTTCTATCGCTAACACAGTGGCCTTACTCACCCCGTGTGGCTCAGCAAGCTGCCTAAACAGACTAATGGCATCCACTACCTCTTGAATACATTGCTGCGCTTCCTTCCAATTAGCAAAGCCAGCACTGGCCGCTAGCTTTTGCATCACTTTGAGTGGTGGCGCTTTTCCGTACCCAGCAAAGGCGGTGGCATGTTCATTAAAAGGGTGAGGGCTAAAGGTTACATCGTAAAATGGTGCGAGCTGCCAACTGCCATCATCGGCTTGTAAAAAGCCCCAATTTTTACTGTGATCGTCTTGGTTCGCGGCCAATAAGTTAAACATTGCGCGTCGAAATTGAAGTTGCCCGGCAGCAGGTGACTTACACAGTTGACGACTGGCTTTAATTAGATCGCTGTAGTCTAAGCTCGGGCTTCGAAAGTCGGCATCCAATAAGCCGCAAGCACTGTGCATATGTAAACGCCCAGCCTTCTCCTGCGCGGGTAAATAATCGAAACGCTTTAACGCAAGCCATGCTTTAGCGCCGCTACTTGCTGGCGCTTCAATTAACTGCCAAGTCGGTGGCTGACATTTTGCCAGCTCAGCCATTTGTAAATAGGCCGCTTCACATAAACCTTCTTCATGGCCCAAGGCTAAGTTCTTCGAAGTAAACTTAACTAACCATGCTTCATCACGAGGCTGTGCATAGGTGCGGCATTGCGTCGCGTCTCCAGCAGGCATATAAATTTGCGCTTTTGGTCTTGCCCCACCCGAACTACCACCAGCGACTAATGCGGCTAACACTTGCTGAGTGCTACCGTCTAAATCGTCAGTCTCTTTGTAGTCAAGAGCGGACTGGTCAAATAAGGTTTGCGCTTCTAAGCCCAGTGTTGCTAAATCAATATCTGTTCGCTGATCGAATGAGAACTCAGATACAGGGGTAAAAGACAATGCCCCCATTCCTTGCTGGCCAACAAACGCCAGTCTATCCATTGCTGTTACTTGTGCAGGTATTATACCTTGTTGGCGAAACACACGATCTTGCAACAGCAACCCCCAACCATCGGGAAGACTATCACCAAACACGCCGTGAATGCCTTGGTGAGGCTCTTTCGGTGCTTGCTGTAATCGCGCATCACCTTGAAGCGCAAAAGGAGATAAATTGCCAAACCTGCTTAGATAATTTTCATTGTACTGAAAGAAAACACCTTGGCGATTTTGCGCTAATATACCCACCAATACAGTTTCGCCCGTTGTGAGAGTGCGCTCCACATTCAACTTTTGAATGGATTTAAAGCTCATCTTTAAGCACCTCTTCTATACTGGTCGGTAAAGCGGTACGGTCAGTCGTGGTTTGTGTCAGTTGATAAAACCTGTCTAGTGAATCCAACGACTGCCACAAAAGCAGCAGCTGACGAAATGAGATTTGTCCGGTGAGTTCAAACTTTTTTATGGTCGAAGCAGGTACACAACTGCGCAGTGCCAGTGCCTCTCGCGATAGCTTCGCTTGTTTGCGTAAGCCCCGCAGATGAGTAGCAAAAGCTTGGCTTACATCGGTGTCATCTAAAAGTGAAAAGTTCATGCGCAGCCTAAATGGATACAATGATGTCTATTATAGCTATACCTTCTTATTTATGGATACAGTAATATCCATAAAAATATGGATGATAATCACATGACTGGAGAAGGATAGTAAAAGCTGATACTTTGCGTTAGGCAAGAGGTTGAGTTAAAGCGATTAATCGCCTAATAGGCTTGTATCTAAGAGGCGAATTACAAGTGGTTAAATTGATGGTTGTTTGATTTTAAATTATTAATCAATGAGAAGATCCAAACCTAGATTAAGCGAATTATTCAAACTAAAAAGGGTGGTGATTTAGTGTTTTGAGGCTTAAGTATTCACTTGCCAGGAATTCAAACTACCCTTAAATCGTCACCTATAGGCGAATGAGTGAGGCACTAAAAATCGCTAGTGATTTTAAAATGACTCTGACCCCTTTTATACTCTTCAAACGGCCACTAACCGATAAACAATGAAGCTGGCACACCAAAACGCGCCGATAGTGCCTTAATGTGGTTGAGTGTTAGAGAGCGCTTCCCATTCAAGATCATTGATACCGTCGATTTTGCACCAATCTCTTCTTTCAAGTCACTTAAGGTCAATTGATGCTGATCGATGATAACTCTTAGCATGGCGATGCCGGGCTCTAGTTTTTCGATAGCTTGATTAAATTCACTAAACTGTTCCGCTTCTGCTTCATACCTTTCAATCACCGGAAACATCAAGTCGATCACTGGCTGATGAGCATCATAATCTTCGATAAGTACTTCCATCGTGGCAATCAGCTCTTGATATTGCTCTGGTGAAGAGATACCACTCACCCAAGGCATGACTTGGCTCAGTTGGTTAGCGACTTTGTCTAAAACTGCGATATCTAACATAGGGTTACCTTTTCAGCTTCTTTTCACGGTATTGCTTTGTAATGCAGTCTTACTCGGCATGGCTGACAATGTTCTTAATGAAGCATCGACTTCCTACAAATTCGATAAATGCAATAAGCCTAAGGTTGTTACCACCAATATCAATCACCCACCACTTATCAACATATTTAAAGTTGTCTAATGAGGGAAATACTTTTCGTAGCTCATCCGGGCTTTTTGCTTTACTCTCTTTTAACACCTTGTACGTTGCATCTAGTGCATCGGAATCGTTTGGATAGCGTTTTTTCGCATTTTCAAAAGGTTGCTTACTTATAACGTGCATGTACTATCCAGCCTGTTCACTATATGTGAACACTATACCTAAGCCAAGTTTAGTTCACCATATGTGAACATCAAGAAATTATTCAAATTTGAAGCAAAGTAACTAGTGGTGGTTAACAATGAGCAGCAAAGATAATTAGCGTTGCAAGCTTTTGGTTTACAAAGGGTTTATTATTTAAATCTACATTCAGATCCAAACCTAGATTAAGCGAATTATTCAAACTAAAAAGGGTGGTGATTTAGTGTTTTGAGGCTTAAGTATTCACTTGCTAGGAATTCAGACTACCCTTAAATCGTCACTTATAGGTGAATGAGTGAGGCACTAAAAGGCGCTAGTGATTTTAAAATGACTCTGACCCATTTTATAAGGCCTGCTTAGAAGCCAAAGTGGAACGCTCGCGGTTGGAGCAACGCTTACGCCAGTTGGATGAAGACATCGCTCAAAAGCAGCAAGCACGAGGCTTATTAGCGGCCCTACTGGGTGAAGGCTCACTGCGAGCTTGGCATCAACAGACCAATCAACTAGCGCCAGATGCTCATCTGGATTGGTTAAGGCAGCAAGGCTTTAATGAAAAACAGGCTTTGCATTTGAAATGGTTGTCAAAAGATATGAACGCACACGAGCAATACATGGCCGACTTTATGACGGTGTTCCAAAATTTAGAGCACTGGGGGCCCGGTACCGATGATGACTCGCTTAAGGCTTTGTTATCACTCCCCACCGAGCCGCAAAGCATCATTGATATTGGCTGTGGTAAAGGCTTTTCTACCCGGTTATTAGAGCAACATACCAACGCACAGATTGTCGCGGTAGATAACGAACAAAGCGCCCTCGATGAACTTGGCGAGCGCCTTGCTGAGCAACAATTAGGCTCGCGGGTTACCCTGAGCTGCGCCAGCATGACCGAACTGCCGTTTTCAGCTTCGAGCTTTGATTGTGTTTGGTCAGAGGGCTCGGCTTACATTATGGGGGTCGAACAAGCGTTAACACAGTGGCGACCGTTACTTACAGAGAATGGCTGTATGGTACTCAGTGACTTGGTTTGGTTAACCGACAACCCAAGCCCTGAGGCCTTGGCATTCTGGCAACAAGAATACCCCGATATGCAAAGAGTACCAAAACGCTTGGCGCAAATGCGCCAAGCAGGCTTTGAAGTAATTGACCATTTCACCCTAAGTGAACAAGCCTGGCTCAATTATTACCAACCACTTAAAGCGCGTGTTGCGCAACTCAAATCAAGCCTGCCGGACTCAGCAGCCATTGCTGATTTAGAGCGAGAGATTACGATTTATGAGCGCTACTTAAGCGAGTTTGCTTACCACATGTTTGTGCTACAGAAAGGAGCGTAATGCGACGCCTCTTATAGCAAACCCTGCACGGCTGGAAAGAACAGACACCATAATACCCATATAAATAAGCGCGCCTTTCTGCGTTGGCAGATGGCTATTACAAAGAACACTAGAAAATCGGCAAACTCTACTCGATAAAATCCTTCAAACTGCTATTTCTTAGCGCTAACAGCAGAATACGCAGCGCGCTCTTCAAACATGCAATCTTTCCATTTACTTCCAAATAGTTAAACTTTAAGCTCACAAGCTGTCACTCTAAGATGACTTGCATCATTTAACCGCTTTATTTAGATAGGAATTGTTTGTGACCAAAGATGATTTTTTAGAACTGCAAATGATCAGTACATGGCGCTTATTTTTCTATTCTGCGATTACTTTAGGGGTTTATTCGGGCTACTACATCAAAGCCTTAAGCCACAAAGTGAACCAACTAGACAATAACTTGCCCGCCATTCATAACACTCTGGTCGAGACTCTATTTGTGTTGTGCTGGCTCGGCCCATTGAGCCTAGTCAAAGAGATTTGGTTTAAGGATCAGCCTATCTTTGTTTTGGCCGATGCACTGCTTAACTGGCTAGGTTTCATTTTAGTCGTTGTTTGGGCCTTTAAAGTGCGCAACCGCATCAACCTTACCTTCGACTTTGCAAAAACAGATCACCAGTTTTGGTTCTATGGTTTCTGGTGCTTTGTGTTTAACTCGTTCTATATCAACTATCGACTCAATCACGTCTGTTTGTGGGTACGCGCAGACCAAGATACAGCTGCGCCCCCCGAAGATCGATAAACACCAGCTAAGACAGAGCAACAATACCAGCCCTTCACTGGTTCGCAATGCTTACCCCATCGTGAATCCGTGAGGCGGCCCTTGCAAATTAAGCGCTACTTTTAAACTAAACTCGATTAAACCTTGCGCTATAGCCTAGAATCATTACAGTATCTGCCCCCGAGCCTGAAGCTCACGTCCTAGGATTGTCATGAAAAAAACCTATCTGTTAAGTCACCCCAAACGTAATCTGGCACGCATTATTGAAGCCGCAAAACATGATGCTAAAAAGTACATTAAGCGAGAGAAGGGTAAAACCTTGCCAGCGGGTGATGACTTTTGGGATTTTGATTGCAAATACGGCATCAATGAAGCCGAGGCAGAGGTAATTCATGTCTCGCAAATTAATGCCTGCATGGATAAAGCAGAGCAGCAGCAACTGCCTTCGTTCTATCTAGAAATTATCGCCAGAGGCGCACAACGTCCACCAAAACCCTTGTTCAGCGAAACCGATGAGGCTGCAGAAGAAGTCGCACAAGAAACAAAAGAAGATGAAGCCGAAAGATAAAGGTGCTGCTAGCGCACTCTCCAATCAAAAGCCTTAATGGGAGCTCCATTAAGGCCTTGTTCAGAACAGAGTAGCGCGCGTTTAAGTCTCGTGGTTTAACGCGTCCCATAAGCCATTGATATACATGATGCCGAGGGCACGGTCATACAAACCATAACCAGGGCGAGCCCACTTTTCTTCTCCCCAAATATGTCGACCATGGTCCGGACGCACATAACCCTGATAGTTATGTTTGTAGAGCATTTTCACCACTTGTACAATATCAATCGAACCATCGCAGGCGCGGTGAGAACTTTCGATAAAATCACCATTGTCGAAGCGCTTCACATTACGAATATGCATGAAGTGGATCCGCTCGTGGAAAGTATCGATTAGATCAGGAATATCATTGTTCACCGATCCTAAAGAACCAGAACACAGGGTTAAGCCGTTATAAGGATTGTCCACCAAGCCTAGAAAACGTTGGATGTTTTCTTTATTAATAATAATTCGCGGTAAACCAAAGATCGGGAAGGCCGGGTCGTCGGGATGGATCGCCATCTTGATACCACATTCTTCCGCCACCGGAATAATTTGCTCAAGGAAGTACTGCAAGTTTTTCCAGAGATCTTCCGCCGTAAAATCTTTATATAGCTTAAAGGTTTCTTTTAAATTGGCTAAGCGTTCTGGCTCCCAGCCCGGCATGGTCACGTCGGTATTTTTAGAAATCGTTTCAATCAGCTCGATGGGGTCAATTTCGCTAATCTTACTTTTCTCAAAGAATAAGGCATTCGAGCCATCAGGTAAGCTTTTATAAAGCTCGGTACGAGTCCAGTCAAACACCGGCATAAAGTTGTAACACACCACCTTCACACCAAATCGGCCCAGCGCTCGCAGGGTTTGTTTGTAGTTTTCGATGTATTGGTCACGGCTCTCTAGCCCCAACTTAATATCTTCATGCACATTGACACTTTCAACCACATCGATATTAAAGCCAGATTTTTTGATCTGCTGTTCAACTTCAGCAATCCGCTGCTCGTCCCACAACACCCCCGCAGGCATGTCGTGTAAAGACCAAACGATGCCTTCCACACCAGGGATTTGCTTAATTTGGTCAAGGGTGATTTGATCGTTGCCCTCACCGTACCATCTAAATGTCATTTTCATTGCGAATATTCCTGACAGGTTTAATTCACTCGCGTAGATCAAACCTTAATCGTTATTTAGCTCATCAATTCAACAAGCTAACATTTAAAATCGTAGACTGACTGCTTAGCGCCTTTTTCAAGGAGCAACTCTAATGCATGCAGTAAGTTCGCCTTAAAGGCGGCTTGTTTGGCCAATTTAGGTGGAAAAATTGCACTTAACTGCAAAAACGCCTCGACCACTTCTTCGACCGATTCATTGGTCAGCCAAATGTCGGCAAACTGTTCTGCCATGGGGTCACGAACATCAATCACGGCACCACGTTCATCCACCCCTCGGGTATACTTCATCCAAGCGGCCAAAGCCAAATACAAACCCGGACTCTCAATATTGTGCTGTAAGCCATAGGCAATCGTTTGTAAGAAACGTGGCGGGATCTTTTGCGAACCATCCATGGCAATTTGCCAAGTACGGTGTTTTAAGGCGCTATTTTTATAACGGGCGATCAGTGAGTCTTTGTAATGCCCAAGATTGATCCCCTCAACGTTCAGCGATGGGCTGATTTCAATATCCATTAAGTAACGAATGAAGCGTTCATAAGCCTCATCTTGAATGGTTTGGTTAATGGTTTGATAACCCGCCAAATAACCAAGATAAGCCATGGCCGAATGGGTGCCATTCAGTAAGCGCAGCTTCATCTTCTCGAAGGGCGTCACGTCATCGGTAATAATAACATTGTCGATTGAGGTTTTTTCCCAAGCGGGTCTTTCATTACAGAACTTGTCTTCAATCACCCACTGTAAGAAGGGTTCGGTAACCAGCGATTGCTGGTCTTCAAGGCCGAGAGCCTGATTAACACGCTGCTGATCTGCGGTGCTGGTTTGCGGCACGATACGGTCAACCATGGTTGACGGGAAACTCACCTCGGCGGCAATCCAATCATGGAGTTTTGGGTCCAGCTGCTTGGCAAAATCTAATATGATATTTTGCAACACCACACCGTTGTGCGGCAAGTTATCGCAAGATAAGGGAGTAAAAGGCGCAATTTTATCTTCACGGCGTTTTTTGAGTGCTGCCACTAAAAAGCCAATCGCGGTATGCGGTTCACCTAGATGCGCCAAATCATGCTGGATCTGTGGATGCTCTAGATTCAAACGCCCTGTCGCAGGATGATGACAATAGCCTTTTTCGGTAATCGTTAAACTCACCACCTTCACCGAAGGCTGAGTCATATAACCAAGGATCGCATCCACTTGGTTACTAAAAAGTACTTGTTCTACCGCACCAATAATCGCCAGCGAAAGTGTCTCGTCTTGGCCGACCGCTACGGTATAAAGATTATCTTGGTTAGCGAAGCTGGCTTCAGGGCCGGTTTGTTCGATTGACTGACCTGCCGCTCCCCAATTACACACCCCAACAATTTTCCAATCGCCACCATGCTCTTTGAGCAAAGTATCCGTGATTAAAGCTTGGTGGGCTCGATGAAATGCGCCAAAACCAAGATGAACCATGCCCACCCCAGCATTCATGCTCTGTTCCGTAGGTTTACTTGCTGCGTTCGCGCTCGGCATAGAGCTTTTATTTAGTTTCATTAAAACCTCAATAGTAGCAGCGTTAAAGGCAAAGCTTTGCTGGCTTAGGTCCGTATATAAACAAATAAAGCAATACCCAAGCGCAGTGTTGAGTATTGCTTCGAAGTAATTTAGCTAAAAAAGCCTAAATCATTATTTGGTGTTTTGAATATCATTCAACATACCAACAAGCTCTGGGTTTTCAGTTTTAAATTTCTCATAAACTGATTGAACCGCTTTTTGGAATGCAGGAGTATCACTCTCAACAAAGGTAATCCCTTGTGATTCTAAGTCAGTGCGAGCTTTAGCAACGTAATCGCTCCAGTTTTTCTCTTGCACTGCAACTGTGGCTTGCGCATCTTTACGTACTGCTTCTTGCTCTGCTTTTGACAAGCTATCCCATACGCTGGTAGAAATAACCAATACGTCAGGCACCATGGTGTGACGGTCGTAAGAGTAAACTTTTTTCACTTCAAAGTGACGTGAAGAGTAGTAAGACGGAATGTTGTTTTCCGCACCATCAACCACACCTTGTTGTAAAGCAGAGTACAACTCACCATAAGGAAGTGGCACCGGCGTCGCACCTAGCGCTTTGATGATATCAATCGCTAATGGTGAGTTTTGCACACGAATCTTCATGCCTTTCAAGTCTGCAGGAGTCACAATCGCTTTATCTGTGTAGAAGCTACGAGCACCAGCATCTAAGAACGCTAAACCAACAAAACCTTGGTCACGAGAAGAAGCTAAAATACCTTGGCCAATTGGTCCATTTAACACTTTGTTGTAATGGTCAAGATCACGATATAAATAAGGCAATGACAAAATTTTGTAAGCCTTTGAGAAAGACTCTAGTGGCGCAGCACTTACTTTGGTAAATGCAATGGTGCCATTTTGAACCATTTGCAATAACGCTGTTTCATTCCCTAAGGTTCCATTTGGATAAACCTTCACTCGCAAGTCACTATCTTTGGTCACACTTTTCGCGAACCAATCCAAAGATTGGTGAACAGGGTGCTCAGTTGGTAATGCGTGAGCCAATTTCAAAGTTTTTGCATATACAGCCGAGCTACAAGACATCCCTGCAATCACACCAGCCAGTAAGAGTTTTTTAAATTTCATAATTTCACGTCCTTAATCAATTTATTATTAGGATTTATATCCTGCCAAGTGAGGCAGCCACATGGTTAGTGAAGGAAATACCACTATCAATCCGAGTGTTATTACCATAATTAAGAAAAGGGGCAGTAACTTAGGCACCACTTCTCCCAGTTTATTTCCAGATACACTACAGCCTACAAATAGAGCTGTACCCACTGGAGGTGTACAAATACCGATACATAGATTGAATACCAAGATAATACCGAAGTGAATTGGATCCACGCCTAATAGCACCGCTATCGGTAAGAATATCGGGGTAAAAATCAATACCGCTGGTGACATATCCATGAACGTGCCCACAACCAATAAAATCAAGTTCATGAGCAACATAATCACAATTGGATTGGTCGAGTAATTCAACACAAACTCAGCAATCGCAGTTGGAATGTCTGCATTCGCCATTCCCCATGACATGGCCGAAGAAGTTGCAATCATCAGTAATACAATCGAAGTGGTTAACACGCTATCAATTAAGATTGAAGGTAAGTCTTTGACTTTTAATTCACGATAAGCAAAACCGAGGATCAAGCTGTAAACCACCGCGATGGCTGAAGCTTCGGTCGCGGTGAAAGCACCACCCAAGATACCGCCCATAATAATCACGACTAAGAATAAGCTCGGCAATGCATCGAGAATAACTTTAGAAGTTTTTTCGGTTTGAACAATTTTTTCTTGAGGAATACCATTTCGTTTACCCAAGATGAAGATACCAAGGATGATACCTAAGCCCATGAGTAAACCTGGGACATATCCGGCAATAAATAGGTATTGAACAGAAGTACTGCTCACAAGTGCATACAGAATAAGAATGTTTGACGGCGGAATTAACAAGCCAGTCGGGCATGACGCCACGTTCACAGCTGTCGAAAATGCCCGCGGATACTTATGCTCTTTCTGCATTGGCCCCATGATGCCACCAACAGCCGCGGCAGCTGCCGCTGCAGAGCCAGACAAAGAACCAAACATCATGTTGGCAATCACATTCACATGGGATAAAGAGCCTGGTAAGCGACCACCAAGTAACATCGCAAAGTTAATTAAGCGTACCGCTAAACCTCCCCGGTTCATTAAATTACCGGCCACAATAAAGAACGGTAAGGCTAATAAACCAAAGCTATTTAAACCATTTGCTAACTGCTGCGAGACGAGTATCGAGGCTTTATCGATAGGGAAATCGAGAAAAATCGTCAATAATGCAGCACTACCAATCGCGAAGGCAATTGGCATACCGATGATAAGAAAGATAGCCAAGGTGCCAAACAAGACAATAATAGGCAATAGGTCAAAAAGATAATCAGGCATAACGCTGATATATTCTTGAGTGAAAATAAGATCAATTAAAGTCATTACTTATCACCTTTCTTGCCAGAGGCGATATTCGCGATAGAAGCAAATATATCTAACAAACCGTAATAGTTAATAAGAACACCGGACAAAGGCAATACCACGTATACGTAGCCGATAAGTAGATGATTTCCACCAATAGCAAGTCCAGGCGATATTTGATGATGCTGTAAGGTTGTTGCCACAACCATGCTGCCACCATAGATAAGCGCAATCGATGAAAAGGTTATCACCAATATATTAATAAAAATGCTCAGTAAATTTCTATTTCTAAAATTCAACTTCGGCATCACTAATTCTAAAGCGAGGTGCCGTTTTACTGAATAGGTATACGCCCCACCTAAAATACCTATCCAAATAAGTAGGTATCTAGATAGCTCATCGGTAAAGACTGAAGGATCGTTGATAATAAAACGGGTAAAGACTTGCCAAACCACCGTTAAAATCATCGCCCCCATAAATATAATCAGAACCGTAGCCAACACGCGATTGACGATCTGATTCAAGGTAGAAATAATCATTGTTAATTCCATGTATCCTACTTACCATTTTGAAGAAATAGCCAAGACTCCTTCAAAAACTCAACACCAAAGCCGCAAAGCTAACATAAACCGCTGGGAGGATATGAGCTTAAGCTCACACCAAATGTTAAATTTGAACTACAGTTTCAAAATTTGTGACCCAGCGAGTCATAATTGGTATCACTACATATAGGAGAACACCACTCACAAGCTTGACGTGTCACTCCAATACCCGCTCATGTTATACCAATTATCCTAAATAGAAGAGTGTCTATGTCTCATTTTGGAAAGTGGTATGATCAATTTTGCGATGAAATACACGAAATGGGAGAGAAATGGATGCAGGACTTAGTAAAACTTAGTTGAGTTTTGTTATTTTGCAAGCAAGACAGAGTCCCGCATGCCAAGAGGACGACTCGCCACCAATAAAACCACATACTTCCTTGTATGTAGACTCACTTAAACAATAGAAGAGCAACCCGGTAGATTGATTAAAGACGGGGAATAACAACAAACATATAGCCGAGATACAGCTCACAAGCTATCTGGACGCCAATATAGCAGCGGCTTTGTTAGGCTAAACCAATATTGAGCGGTTGAAACTCAACCACCGGATTATCAGTGAATAAGTAACGGTCATCACCGTCAAATATGGTGGCGTTAAATAACATTTGCTTGGTGTTCTCAAGATGCTGCCACATCGCTAACTTAGCCGCTTGCGGGTCTTTACGGATCAGCGCATCTAGAATTTGTTCATGATCACAACACCAGCTATTAAGACAACTTTCATCAATGTGCTCATGTAATTTGAGCCAATAAGGATTCTGCTCTCGATGCTCCCACAATTGCTCTACCATAATCAGCAATACTGAGTTTTGCGTCGCTTTGGCAATCTGAATATGAAATAGCTTATCCCACTTAGAATCACGGAGACGATCTTCTTTTAGAGCTTTGGCCTGAATTTTTTTCAGCTCAATAATATCTTGTTTGGTCACCTGAGAGGCAGCAAACTCAGCGATATTGCTCTCTAATAGCTGCCTTGCCTGCAGCAGTTCAAAAGGGCCGGAGAACAATAAGGTTTCACTTGCTTTATCGGCACTCTGGTTATTGCTTGGCATGTCCGTGGCAATCACGTGAATGCCCGAGCCCTTACGCACTTCAACAAAACCTTCAATTTCCAGCATAATGATCGCCTCACGCACCACCGTACGGCTCACTTCCATGGTTTCGCCGATCACGCGCTCCGAAGGCAAACGCTCACCAACCTTATATTTACCACTCACTAACTGCGCTTTTAAATCTGCGGCAATCTTCTGATAAAGACGTTTTATTTCAAATTCAGACATCAATTTACCCAAAATGTGCACAATGACCGATACAGCCACATTGACAAGGCTATCGTACCAAAACAGCCTGATCGCGACAATGCCTGCAGCGGTTCAAAAAAACTAAAAACCACGCTTCAGCCCATTTATTCTAAATCACCTTAAACCGACTCAAGACAGGGGGCTGAGCTTAGCCTGAGCCATCTGGCTCCAGAAAAGGGCACAAATCGAAAATCTAAAGCGAAACCCCAAATACAATCGGTCTAACCAATTAATTTTAGCTCAGTCCCCCTTAACAGAGTAAAAAAAACGCTCAAAATACTCAAAAACAACTGATGAAAAACAATGGGTGACAAACAAGTAACTGTTTTTACTTCAAAAAAGTTAACTTATAACTTTCATGAATAATACTATTTAAGTCAATAAGGTCTAGTGTAATTTTGCCGCAAACACGATTAGTGGGATCTAACTCTCAAGATCAAACTTTCTTGATGGGATAAATTTGTTATACCAGTTGAATAGGGTGTATTTTAAGAGAGTTAAAATAACCAAATTTGAGAGAACCTGTATGTCGACATTTTTAAGCGAAGATTTCTTACTGACCACAGACGTAGCTAAAGAGCTTTACCACAATGTGGCAGCACAGCAACCAATCATTGATTACCACTGTCATTTGCCCCCGACACAAATCTCTCAAGATTACCGCTTTAATAACCTCACCGACATTTGGTTACGTGGCGACCATTACAAATGGCGAGCCATGCGAACCAACGGCATTGACGAGCGCTTCATTACTGGAGACGCCAGTGACCAAGAAAAGTTTCAGGCTTGGGCGAGAACGGTGCCTCAAACCATTGGTAATCCGTTGTTTCATTGGACTCATCTAGAATTACGTCGACCTTTTGGAATTACCCAACGGATCCTCAACGCCGAAAGTGCCGAGGGCATCTGGAATGATTGTAATGCGATGCTAGCCACTCCCGAATTTTCGGCAAGAAGCATTATGCAAAAAATGAACGTTCGTATGGTGGGCACCACCGACGATCCTATTGATGATTTAGCCGCCCACAAAGCAGTTGCCGACGACAAATCCTTTCATGTAAAAATGCTCCCCAGCTGGCGCCCAGACAAAGCCTTTAATATTAATGCCGAAGATTACCTAAGTTATATCGCCACCTTAGGCGAATTAACCAATATCGAAATCTCTCGCTTTCATCAGTTATGTGACGCGCTGTTTATTCGTCTTGACCATTTTGCCGCTCACGGTTGTAGTATCGCAGACCATGCTTTAGACACGGTTGAATATGAAGAAGCAAGTGAACAAGAGCTTGATCAAATCTTAGCCAACCGCCTGAATAACAAAACCGTCTCGGCAACACAAGCTGCGCAACTCAAAACCGCAGTGCTGGTTTACCTCGGTAAAGAATACGCGCGTCGCGGCTGGGTTCAGCAATACCACATCGGAGCCCTGCGCAATAACAATCAACGCATGTTACAACTGCTTGGTCCCGATACAGGTTTTGATTCCATCAACGATGGCTTAGTGGCAGCACCATTATCAAAGTTAATGAATGCTCTCGCGCTTGAAGATGCCTTACCTAAAACCATCTTATATTGCCTCAACCCACGCGATAACGAAGTTCTGGCTACCATGTGCGGTAACTTCCAGGGCGATGGTATTGAAGGCAAGATCCAATTTGGTTCTGGGTGGTGGTTTAATGACCAAAAAGACGGCATGTTACGCCAAATGGAACAGCTCTCTCAGTTGGGCCTACTCAGTCGCTTTGTAGGCATGCTAACCGACAGCCGTAGCTTTGTTTCTTATACTCGTCATGAATATTTCCGCCGCTTAGTCTGTCGCCTATTAGGCCAATGGGTTGCCGACGGCGAAGCCCCACACGACATGGCACTACTCTCAAAAATGGTTGAAGACATCAGCTTCAACAATGCTAATAAATACTTCAACTTGAATCTGGAGAAATAATGAACACCCTTAATCGCGCTCAATTTGAAGCTAAACAATACACCACCCGAGTTCTTCAGTTTGGAGAAGGTAATTTCTTGCGGGCCTTTGTTGATTGGCAATTAGATATTTTAAATCATCAAACCGATCTCGATGCTGGCGTTGCCATTGTCCGCCCCATCGATACCGATTTCCCACCGCTACTGAACCAACAAGACGGCCTTTATACCACAGTGATCCGCGGTTTGAATGAAGACAATCAAGCGGTAGAAGAAACCCGAATTATTAGTTCGGTGAATCAAGAATTATCGGTTTACCAAAACTACGATGAATATTTGGCACTCGCCAAAGATCCCAATATTCAGTTTATCTTTTCGAATACCACTGAAGCCGGGATTGCCTATAACCAACAAGATAAATTTACCGATACACCGGCAAGCACCTTCCCGGCGAAGCTCACCTGCTGGTTACACGCTCGTTACCTCGCGTTTTCTGGTGCAAGCGACAAGGGCTTGTTCATCATTCCTTGTGAGTTAATTGACTACAATGGCGATAAGCTAAAAGAAATAATTAATCAATACATTGAGTTATGGGATCTCGGTAGCGAATTCAGCAGCTGGGTGAATGAAGCAAATACTTTTTGCTCCACCTTGGTTGATCGCATTGTGACGGGTCATCCACGTGACGAACTAGCTAGCTTGGAACAAAAATTGGGTTATCACGACCAATTTATGGTCACCGCGGAGTACTTCCATCTGTTTGTTATCCAAGGACCACAAGCGCTAGCCGAAGCTTTAAAACTAGAAGGGCAAGCTCTCAACATTAAAATTGTGGATGACATCAAACCCTATAAAGAGCGTAAGGTTGCGATTCTGAATGGGGCCCACACCGCCATGGTGCCAGTTGCCTACATGAGTGGCATCGATACGGTTGGCGAAGCAATGCAAGATCAACAATTAAGCAAGTTTGTTGAATCGCTACTCTCAGAAGAAGTGATCCCAGCCTTATCACTGGAAAAAGATGAACTGCAAGCCTTTGCTGATGCGGTTATCAATCGCTTTAAAAATCCTTACATTCAACATCAGCTCACGTCCATCGCACTCAATAGCATGACCAAGTGGCAAACTCGCCTGCTGCCACAATTGCTGACCAACGCCGAGCGTAACGGTAAAGCGCCCAAGTTAATGAGTTTCGCTTTTGCTGCTCAGCTATTGTTCTATCGCGGGCTTCGTGACGGTCAAAGCATTCCACTCAATGACGACCAACATTGGTTAGATTTGTTTAGTGAGCAATGGCAAGCCGTTGACTCGGGGCAAAGTACACCAGCCGAACTGGTCAGCAAAGTATTAGCGAAAGAAAAAAGTTGGGGCCAAGATCTCAATCAAGTGCCTCAATTCGCGCAACAGGTGACCGCCTATTTAACAGCGATGCTAACTGCTGGAACATCAGCAGCACTCAGTAAAGAGTTGGATGGATAAAATGAAGACTTGGATCCAAATACACCCACGAGATAACGTGATTATTGCCTTGGAGCCAATGCTTAAAGGCACCGAGATCAGCATTGCTGACCAGCATGTTTATCTGCAGCAAGACATCGACAAAGGCCATAAAGTTGCCATTGCAGAAATTGCGCCCAATGGGTTATTGGTAAAGTACGGTGAACCTTTTGGTCATGCGACAGAGGCGATCAATTGCGGAGAGTGGATACATAGCCATAACGCTAAAACGAACTTAAATGATAAAAGTAGTTACCAATATACACCAAGCGCAGCAGTTGAATTACTGAGCAAAACCGACCGTGAAGTACAGCTCTATCGTCGCAGCAACGGTGAAGTAGCTGTGCGCAACGAAATTTGGATTATTCCAACGGTGGGTTGTGTGAATGGCATCGCTCAGCAAATTGCCAAGCGATTTCTGGCTAAAAATGACACCTCGATGATCGATGGGGTACATGTGTTTACCCATCAATTTGGTTGCTCACAACTTGGCGATGACCATCAAACCACCAAGAAATTGTTACAAAGCATGGCCACTCACCCCAATGCGGGTGGTACCTTGGTGATTGGTCTTGGTTGTGAAAACAATCAAATCGTCCCCTTTAGGCAAGGCTTAGCAGCACACGATCCAGAACGCATCGAGTTTATGGTGGCGCAGCACAGCGACGATGAAGTGGAGCAAGGGCTGGTTCATCTGCAACGGCTGTTTGATAAAATGCAGCAGGACCGACGCGAGCCCGGCAAGCTTTCTGAAGTTCGCTTCGGCTTGGAATGTGGCGGCAGTGATGGCTTATCGGGAATTACCGCCAACCCAATGCTGGGTTTATTCTCCGACACCATGGTGGCGCATGGTGGCACCACGGTGCTGACCGAAGTTCCTGAAATGTTTGGCGCAGAAACGATTTTGATGAATCGCGCTAAAGACCAAGTGGTCTTCGATAAAATCGTTGACATGGTGAACAATTTTAAAGAGTACTACCTCAGCCACGACTTACCCGTGTACGAAAACCCATCTCCAGGTAATAAAGCTGGTGGGATCACCACCCTAGAAGATAAATCTTTGGGTTGTACTCAAAAAGCTGGCTCTAGCCAGGTGATTGACGTGATTGATTACACTGAAAAACTCAGTAAACCGGGGCTTAACCTCTTAAATGCGCCGGGTAATGACGCCATTGCCACCAGCGCCTTAGGTGCGTCGGGTTGTCATATGGTGCTCTTTACCACCGGACGAGGCACGCCTTACGGAGGCTTTGTGCCAACGGTGAAGATTGCCACTAACAGTGACTTAGCAAGCCGCAAACCGCACTGGATAGACTTTAATGCTGGGGCTCTAATCACCGACAACTTGTTAATGCCAGAGCTACTCGACCGATTCTTAGATCTCTTAGCCAAATTGGTGAGCGGCGAGCTCACCAAAAATGAGTACAATGATATTCGTGAGTTAGCCATCTGGAAAAACGGCGTCACTCTGTAACTGCCGCACTAAAAAGTAAACAGCACTATCACCGCTCTCGGTGATAGTGCTGACTCTCCCTCTTCAAGAGATAAGGCCCGCTAAGCGACGCCTCGACCAACATTTAAACAAAACATCACCCCGCAACCCTCATCCGCAAACGCGCTGCTATGCTTGGTAATCACTAAGGTACTCCAGATATTTATCTGAAAAATCAATTTCCAATTCTACCCAGAGCGGTAAATGGTCACTCATTTGGAAGGTTCGCCATTCCTGATAGTAGTCAAATAAAGACTCATCAGAGACCAGTACCGCTTGAAGGCTCGCTAACTTATCTTCGGCTTTTTTTAACTTTTTATTGGTGCTTGCGCAATCAACTTGCTGCTTAGCGAGCTGCAGTTTTGTCTGTATATGCTGCTTCAATAGCGGCTTATACAGGTTAAAATCACTTAAGCGAAATACACTATCGAAGAATTGGAATACCCGATCTTGACGCTCGGCTTGTTTCAATTGCAACTCGTCACGGCGCGAGATAAATGAAATTTGATCGTAAAATTTAGTCTGATCACGATTGCTGCCTTTGCGATTTTTTACGATAGTAAAACCATTCTGCTGCAAAGCATTAAATCCAGCGCTCCCATGCGCCTTGATGTTAAAGTCGCCCACCAGCACTTGGTTCAGGTCACTCACTTTCGCCTGTTTCGCCAAATACTTAGCTACCGCCGCGATCTCTTTAACCCGTCGCTCGTAGCTAGGTGAACGAGGAGAGTTACTCCCATAGAAAATGTGTACCGTTGAAAATAAAAACTTAAACCAACCCGATTGAAACTGCGCACCAAAGGGAGTTCGAGAAAATTGCCGTTTTTTATTTGAAGCATCACTAATAAGCATTTTATCGGGAAGGACTAATTCACCGGCAACCCCTTTAAAAAACACCTTGTTCTTGTCATAGATAAAGCCTAAACGCTCCTTATTACCACCGAGGCTACTATGGGTTACGTCGGTTAAAATATAACGATATTGCCGACCTAATATATCCATTAAAGCATCTAATGGTGCCAGATCCTGACACACCTCCTGCACTGCAATCACATCGAAGCGCGAGATGATTTCCGCCAGATAATACAAGGATTCTTGCAAGCGAGGCCCATAGTTAAAACGGTCATCATCAAAATTACGAATATTCCAAGAGCCAAGGATCAACGATTCTGCAGTCTTCTTTTCAGGAAACGCCTGCGCCTTAAACTGCTGCCGTAAACCTTGAATACCGGCCACGATTCGTTTTCGTTCTGGTTCGGGTAACTGTTTCAACGGTTTATAGTATGGCATGGCTGTCCCTCCGATTACGCAGCGACAAACACGAGCTGCTGTCTCCTCAGAGAATAGTCCAGCGCGGTTCATTATTCATTGACATAAGAATCAAAAATATTCTAGTAAGCCATCTTGACTAAACTCTGATTCAAGAAAAAAGGCATCCATAGGATGCCTTTTGTATCATCGAGCGTCGCGACCCAAATTGGCAAATCGCTATTTGGTTGACTCTGGATTATCGGGACAATTGCCACTCACGTAGA
Organism: Agarivorans sp. QJM3NY_30; assembly: GCF_050870855.2. Classification (GTDB taxonomy): domain Bacteria; phylum Pseudomonadota; class Gammaproteobacteria; order Enterobacterales; family Celerinatantimonadaceae; genus Agarivorans. Next base: position 4,944,851 of record NZ_CP194038.2, read on the forward strand.
GCGGCAATCCAATACCCGGCGCAATCGGGATCAACTTCTCACCATCAGTTGCCTGCGGTCCCCAATATTTTGCGGGCAAGTTGGCTCTTAAGCCCTGCGCGAGTGGATAATCACAAAAGTCGCCACCACTGGTCGGTGCTTGCTGAGCAAACTCGGCTAAGCTACTCAGCGCTTCAAATAAGGCAATTCGGTTGAGCCAAATCTGTTTCTTCAATAATTCGGGTTGAGGTAAACCAAGATTCACCCCAATCACTGGCTTACCAGCGGCCACCGCCACCACATCAGCGCGCAGATCTTTACTAAAATTCACCGTTTCCCAACCCGCAACCGCAACCCCCAGTTGTTGATAATGACCCGTAGCCCCAGTGCTCACATGCCCAGCATCCAATTGAAGTTGTGAAAAACGACCAACCGATCCCTGAAATACACTGGCAATTTTCGCCATCACATTAACCGCCAAGCTCTGCACCACAAATTCATGCTCACTCCCCGGTTCGGCATCGGCATAGGGGCTAAGTAAACGAAAATCATCGGCCTCATCCTCAGCTAAACAGGCCACTGTCGGCAAACTACCCAACACAGCACCCGCTTGAATGCTGCTCATGTCGAGCTGACAATCGGTTTTTTGCAAATCACCATGTAAATCAAGCACAACTTCCGGGCGAAAAGCCAACACAGCGGCGACCATTGCTTGTGTTTCTACTGGCCGGATCGGTTGTTCGAGACCCGCATAGTGGTAACGGTTCAGATCATAACCACGACCCACGACCCCCACAAAATCAGCTTCGGAATTTTCAGTGAAGGCCCCGCCCGCAGAGGGGTCAACATTCTGTCGAGTCAACGCACAATCTTTGTCTAATACCATCCCAGGCTCAGGATCAATCGCACAAGCCCGCGGATCAGGTTCCCCACCATCGGGATTAGCGCGTAATAACATCACAATATCGAGGCGCCGCAGGATTTGTTGGACACTTTGACCAAATCCCATAGCGAGCCAACGCGCCACACTTAAGGCCGCTTCTGTCGCCGCAGGTTCATTCCCATGTTGCTGAGTAATCACCATCACTCGATAGCCATTTGGATTACCTAAACGCAAAGCCATCAGCTCTCGTCCCTGAGTCGAGAATCCCACTTGATTGGGATCGGTGTTGCCGCGCCCTCCATCATTCACGGTGCAGGCCACCGCCTGACGAATACTGGGGCCTGGTAAGTCTTCGCCACAGACCTGATAATCAATGTCTAAGCCAGCCGGTAACGGAACATCAATATCGAGGATCCCATAATGATGCGCCTGACGGATCAATGGCCCAGCACGCATCGGTCGCAACGCATAGAAAGGCAGAGAAATAACTTGATGACGTAATTGCTGGTAGCTCGAAAGCCCCCATAAGCCATGCGAATGAACCCGGAGCTTCCCAAAATCGTGCGCGCTCACCGGAATACAAAGCAGTAAACTCAAAAATAGGAGCCGGTAATTAAAGTACCGTTTGATACCTGTTGTAATACATATATTCATAATTCTTCCTTGATAAATGACCAAGGGCGAACAACATTTATAGTTGATTTTGTACAAAGATAGCCAACGTTAACACAACCACAATAACCGCTTAATAAGCTAGGCAAACATCGTTTTTACGCCCTTCGACAAACAAACTTTAAAATACCTTCGCCACAGCCTAAACGGCGTTTAGGCACTTGATGAATGAATAACAAAAATATAACTAACTGCTAATAATAGAAGCCTCAAGTATTATTACAACATTTATTAATTAGAGTTCAATCGAGTATTCATTAAGACAATCTACCGCCAACATAAGCGATCCACATTGCCAACAATCACGATAGTTCAGTTCAACTAGACGCTAACGCTCTGCGCAGGCAGCCCTTCCATAAATACCGGCTCAGGCTCAAAATGGCATCGGAGCCAATACATAAATTAGGCTTTGCTAAAGATAGCCAATTCACTTTTGCTAACCAACGCCTACACTTACTTAAAACGGCAACACGACTCACATGATGCCAACAGCAAGTGCGCCAACCAGCGAGAATCAACAAGTCCAATGAACGTCCATTCATAACTATGAGAACGTCTATGAGCACCACACCACGACCAAAACCACAGCCCTCCCCCTGGCAACATCGATTCCGCTATTTTTCAATTTCTTTCTTCGCCATTATTATGGGTTTTACTGGCTGGAGCATCTCTTGGAAAGTATCTGCACTAAGCATATCTGATCATATCGCGATGGTATTAGGCACGATTAGCTCGGTGATGATGCTGGTGATGACGCTACTCTACTGTATTAAACTCCGCTACTTTCCTGAAGAGGTATTTGCCGAGCTAAGACATCCCGTAAAACTCAATTTCTTCCCCGCCTTCTCGATTAGCTTGCTGTTGTTGTCGGTCATTTGGAATCAATACCCCAGCTTATCTGCCAATCTATGGGTCATGGGTACCGTTACTCAATTGGGTTTGACGCTTTACATCGTCAGCAGTTGGATAAATCATTCCCATTACTGTTTGTTACACGCCAATCCGAGCTGGTTTATCCCGGTGGTGGGTAATATGTTTGTGCCAATATCGGGTAATAGCCTCGGTTACATTGAACTCGGTTGGTTCTTTTTCAGCATTGGCTTATTGTTTTGGTTGAGCTTATTAACCATTATTCTGCACCGATTATTTTTTCATGAGTCCTTATCGGAGCAATTAATGCCGATGCTATTTATTTTTCTAACACCGCCTTCAATTGCTTTTGTGGCCTACACCAGTTTAATTGACGGCCTCGATACCTTTGCCCGAATCCTCTTTTATGTGGCGCTATTTTTTGGCCTACTGCTGTTCGTCAATATTTACCGACTAATCCATTTACCCTTCTTTATGTCTTCATGGGCTTATGCTTTTCCCTTGGCCGCGTTCACCATCGCCAGCAGCAAAATGGCCCATTTAAGCCACAGCCAAGGCTTAGCAGCATTAGCATTCGGTTTACTCATCGCTTTATCACTGCTGCTATTCGCACTGGTATTACGCACCTTAAAGGCAATCGTGAACCGTGAACTTTGCCAACCAGAACCCTAATCACGAAAAGTGATATTCACTTCATCGCAGACGCTTTGCGCCTAGCTATCGGGTCATTCATCGCAAAGAAAATGCTCATAAGCTAGAGATTTAGCTTAGCTAAGCTATTTTTAGTGTATATCCATTCATGATGTTCATACGCCATCACATCTTGGCTTGGGAGCAATACATGCGTCAATTATCAATATCGACCAAATTACTTTGGATCACTTCTGCACTGTTTCTGATCATTGTAAGTGTTTTATCTGCTAGCTTATGGTGGTCATTAAGCAGCAAAAATGCACAATTAGCAGCGCAGGTACAAGCGGCCCTGCAACAAGAAACCCAACAAGAACTTAGCGCCGAAGCAGGAGAGTATGGGGAACAAATCGCCGGATTTATCAATGAGGCCTACCGCATTCCGTATTCCTTTAGTGGAATAATCGAAACCACGACACAACAACCCCTCAGCAGAGAAACCATCGAAACGGCGGTCGCTGCGGTGTTACAAAAAAACAGCCAAATATCCTCCATGTATGCCCAATTTGAAGCCAACGGTTACGATGGTCGAGACCGGGAGTACACAGGCAAGTTTAGCCACAGTGTCCCCGGTACAGGCACTCTGGAAATCTATTACACCCGCAACAACGATGGCAGTGTAGAACACCATCAAGTCACCGATGCGGCTCCCAAATATGCCACTACGCTGAATGAGTTTGGCCAGCGAGAAGCCGAATGGTACTTATGTGCCAAAGACAGCAAAAAGCCGTGTTTAATGGAACCCTACCTCTATGAAATATCTCCCGGTAACGAAGAGCTCATGACCTCGTTAACGGTGCCCGTGATCGTCGCTCGGCAATTTAGAGGGGTGGTCGGGGTGGATTTGAATCTACCAGTGTTTCAAAAATTGATTGATGAATTATCGAATAAACTCTACCAAGGTCAGGCCAAGGTTACTCTATTAAGTGATAAGGGTTTAGTGGTTGCCGCTAGTCATTATAATAAACTGGCCCGCCCCCTCGCGGAATCAATCGACCCAAGCCTAGCTACTCAATATCAAAATTTGGACAAAAATGGCGCCTATCTAGAAACTAACGATCACATCATTGTCGCTTATCCTGTCAGCATCCCTATCGCCGATGCTCAGTGGTCGTTAATCATCGAAGTGGCCAAAGCCGACGCCCTAAAGGCCGCAATGGAAATGGATAAGGCCATGAATGATATGGAGACCGCCTTAGGCAGCCTATTGCTGATTATAGGCGGTATTGTCTCGGTCATTGCAGTTACCACCATTAGCATTGTGATCCGCTCCATTATTGCACCACTCAAGATGATCCAGAGTCGAGTTGAAAACCTCGCCAGTGCTGAGGGCGATTTGACGCAATCAATATCGATAGCATCTCACGCCGAGTTAATCGCTCTAGGCAGTGGGATTAACGGTTTTATCACCAAACTACGCTTATTAATTAGTGAACTTAAAGATCTAGCCTCTCGCTCGCAGAACGAAAGTAAAACCGCAACCAATATTGCCGAGCAGACCCGTGATAATGTTAATCGTCAGCATCAAGAAATTGAAAGTGTCGTGACCGCAGTTAACCAAATGAGCTCAACCGCCCTGCAAGTTGCCAAAGCATCAGAACAAACTGCCACAGAAACCGACGCAATGACCGCCAATGTAAAAACTGGCGAAGACAGTCTTAGTCAGGCGATGAACTATGTAAACAATATGGAACAAGAGTCACAATTAGCTAGGCAGGCTGTCGCTAAAGTAGCCGATAGTAGCACCAATATTAGTAAGATTTTGGAGGTCATCAGCGCAATTGCCGCTCAAACTAACTTACTCGCCTTAAACGCAGCGATCGAAGCCGCTAGAGCTGGAGAGCAAGGCCGCGGTTTTGCGGTGGTGGCCGATGAAGTTCGCTCTCTGGCCTCAAAAACCCAGAGCTCGACCGACGAAATCAGTAAACTGATTGATTCGCTACAACAAGAAGTCAACAGTGCGTCGAAGATCATCGAACAAGGCGCTGAAGGGGCTAAATTAGCGGTTGGACAAACCGAAATGGCGCTAGATTCACTCAATACCATCGTGAGCCAAATTGAAGAAGTCTCAAGCCAAGTCACTCATATCGCAACTGCAGCCGAAGAACAAAGCGCGGTCACCGAAGAAGTGAATCGAAACATGACCAGCATCTCGGATTCCGCTTCAGATCTGGCTCGCCTTGCCGATGAAGCCCAACAAAGCAGTAGTAGCCTGGCCGATCTGGTTTCTCAGCAACATCAACAACTGAGCAAACTCAAAACCTAAATCAGCCACAATCGATGCGACCTTGGCCATCGTCGGCCATGTCGCATTGTATTGCATCTTTTCACTCACTCGATAATCACGATTCCTCAGCCCAAGCTGACTTTATACCTGCCAGCATAACTAGGACATAAGCGTTTAACCTGCATCCTTGGTAGAAAGCAAACGAACTTCTCGTTGTGGAAAAGGGATCTCAATACCAGCCTGTTGCAGCGCCTTAAACACCGCTAAGTTAGCGGCAAACTTGGTTTGATGAAATTGTGGCGTCGGCACCCAAAAGCGATAACAAATCGTAATACCACTGTCGGCAAAGGCTCCTATCCCAACTTTCATCGCGGGTTGTTGCTGTACATCTGCGATGGCCATTAAAGTCACTTCTATTAATGCAATTGCCTGCTCCGGATCACAGCCATAGGCAACTCCAACCTCGCCCTCTACTAGGCTGCTCTGATTGGTATTCTTGAGTATTTCACCCACAATATGGCGATTAGGGATAGTAATTCGTTCATCGTCCTCATTCATCAACACCGTCGTCGCCAAGTTTATTTCTTCAACGATACCGGTATACCCTTTAACGGTAATGGTATTTTTAAGCACAAAGGGACGTGTCAAAATAATCGCCAAACCGGCACCATAGTTAGATAAGGTTCCTTGTATTGCCAAACCTGCGCCAAGAGAAACGGCACCTAACGCGGCCACAAAAGGGGTAATGCTAATCCCCAACTTACCTAAGGCAATCATCACCGTGATGGCAACAAACATGATCTTCACGAGATTCGCGATAAAATGGGCGAGCGTGATATCCAAGCCCTTTAACTCAAGCGCCTTAAATAGATACTTGCCGATCCTCCCGGCCACCCAAAGACCCAGTAACAAAATAATAAAGGCGCCAACCAGCTGAAAGCTATAACGCACCAAAAAGTCGATTATGGTTTGATACACAGATTCAAGTTGGGCTAGTTCTTGGTCAATCATCGATATTCCTTACTGAGCAATCATTTAAACGAATAAGGTAACTTTACAAAGCTTAGTTGATTTGAGCGATAGCTTCGTTCCACAGAACAACAAAAAATACGTCAACGCAAAGCAGTTTATCTTTTGCAGACAATGTTGTTCCCAATAAAAACATTTTAATTGCGTTGAAAACGGCAAAGCCGAGTCAACGAAATAGTTCCCTTTCAACCTTCCATTCAAAGGCAAATGGCCAAGCCGCAACCCCCACAGTTATTAACAAGCAACCAAACTCGACCCAAAGCCATTAACACACAAACAAAAAACGTGAGCAGAATCACCTATGCTCATTAAAATGCGCTATCTTTTTCACCAGTTAGCGATCTAGGTCACAAAAAACTAAAACCACACAGACAATAAAAACGCGAGGTTGATCACGTTAAATACTATTGACAAGCTAAATCTTGTTTGGATTTGGTTTTTTAGTGTGTATTTTCTTTAGCTGGATCACTAAATTTTGAGGGAAATGTTACGAGATTAAGAACTAAATCACAAAAACTCCGTTATCAGCTTCGCATACACCCCAATGTGGTAGATTGGACTTGAACAAGAGACCAAACGGTTTTGACGAACCGTCCACTAGAATCTAGCAAAGCATCAAACGGAGTTTGTTATGTTATCACCAGACGCAAAGGTAAGGGTACAAAATTTTGGCCGCTTCCTCTCGAACATGGTTATGCCCAACATCGGCGCTTTCATCGCCTGGGGTGTAATTACCGCACTATTCATTCCTACAGGTTGGTTGCCAAACGAAAAATTGGCCAGCTTAGTTGGCCCGATGATCACCTATCTGCTGCCATTATTAATTGGCTATACCGGAGGTAAACTGGTCGCCGGCGAACGTGGCGCGGTGGTTGGAGCGGTGACCACTCTCGGGGTCATTGTCGGAACCGACATTCCAATGTTTATGGGAGCGATGATCGTCGGTCCAATGGGTGGCTGGGCAATCAAAAAATTTGATGACGCAGTTGAGGGCAAAGTTAAAAGCGGCTTCGAAATGCTGGTGAATAACTTCTCGGCAGGCATTATCGGTATGTTATGCGCGATCCTCGCTTATTTGATGATCGGGCCGTTTGTTAAAGTCCTATCCACTGGTTTAGCTGCTGGCGTAGGCTTTTTAGTTGATGCTGGTTTATTGCCTCTTACCTCTATTTTTGTAGAACCGGCAAAAATTCTATTCTTAAACAATGCCATTAATCACGGTATTTTCTCTCCCTTAGGGATCCAACAAGCCAGCGAAGCTGGTAAATCAATCTTCTTCTTGATTGAAGCCAATCCTGGCCCAGGTTTAGGCTTATTATTGGCTTATATGGCTTTTGGCCAAGGCAATGCAAAACAATCAGCGGCAGGGGCGTCGATCATTCATTTCTTTGGCGGCATCCATGAGATCTATTTTCCCTATGTGCTAATGAATCCTCGGCTCATTTTAGCGGTGATAGCTGGCGGCATGACTGGCGTATTTACCCTTACGCTGTTTAATGCAGGTTTAGTCTCTCCCGCTTCGCCAGGCTCCATATTTGCAGTATTATTGATGACTCCTAAAGCCTCAATAATAGGCGTACTGTGCTCGATCATTGCCTCCGCTGGCGTTTCCTTTACGGTGGCTTCGCTGCTGCTTAAAACGCAGAAAAATACTAACAATGATGACGACGACTCACTCAGTAAAGCGCATTTACAGATGCAATCGATGAAGAATGAAGCAAAAGCAAATATCACCGCCAACAAGCCCGCGGTAAACATCGACCTGTCGCAAGTTAAAAAGATTATTGTCGCTTGTGATGCCGGCATGGGCTCAAGCGCAATGGGCGCCAGCTTATTACGCAAGAAATTTGCTGCCAGCCAATTGGACGTCAGCGTAACCAACACCGCCATTAATAACCTGCCCAGCGATGTAGATATAGTGATCACTCATAAAGATTTAACTGAACGAGCAAAACAGCATGCACCAAACGCGCATCACATTTCACTAACCAACTTTCTCGATAGTGAACTTTACAATCAACTTGTCGCAAATATGGTGGCTGCCAATACCCCGACGGCCGCCAATGATGACAGCTATCTCTCACTGTCTCCAGCAGTGTCCCCGTTGGCTGCCAACGACGATGTCTATGATCCAGCGACTCCTGTGTTTCAACTCAGTGCCAGCGACATTCACCTCGGTTTGCAAGCTCACACGAAACAACAAGCGATTCAATTCGCAGGTGAGCAATTGGTTAAAGCGGGATATGTTGAGCCCGATTATGTGGCTGCAATGTTTGAACGTGAAAAACTAGTCTCGACTTATTTAGGGGAGTCGATCGCCGTCCCCCATGGTACCGTTGATGCCAAAGATAAGGTGCTCAAAACAGGCATAGCACTATGCCAATACCCCCAAGGCGTTCGCTTTGGTGAAGATCCGGATGATGTTGCGCGCTTGGTGATTGCTATCGCCGCAAAAAATGACGAGCACATCCAAGTGATTACCGCTATCACCAACGCACTTGATGATCCCAATGCGATTGAACAACTGGCAAACACCCAAGACGTTCAAGATGTATTAACACTCTTAGCTGGCAAATCAGCCGCTTAAACGATCATCATCAAGCCGAACCAGGTTCGGCTTAAACGCTATTTTTAGAGGTAATCAATATGAAAGCAGTACATTTTGGCGCAGGAAATATCGGTCGAGGATTTATTGGTAAAGTCTTGGCCGATGCCGATGTCAACGTTACCTTCGCCGACGTCAACAAACCCCTAGTCGACCAACTCAGCCACCAGCAATCCTATAATGTAAAGGTTGTTGGTAGCGACAGTCACATTGAAAAAGTCACTCGGATCAACGCCGTTAATTCAAATAGCGCAGCCTTGATCGAACAAATGACCTACACCGACTTAGTCACCACTGCTGTGGGGCCAGCTATTTTAGATAAAATTGCGCAAACTATCGCTCAAGGGATCGAAGCAAGATTTAAGGCAGACAACCTCAAACCACTCAATATTATCGCTTGTGAGAACATGGTTCGAGGTACCACCCACTTAAAACAAGAAGTGTTTAAATACCTAGCGGCCAGCTATCACGACTTGGCCGAAGACAAGATAGGTTTTGTTGATTCCGCGGTTGACCGAATCGTACCACCGGCGGATGCGGCCAATGATGACCCGCTCGATGTCACCGTAGAAACCTTTAGTGAATGGATTGTCGATGAAACCCAGTTTAAGGGCGATATTCCCAGTATTGAAGGCATGGAAACCACCGCAAACTTGATGGCATTTGTAGAGCGTAAATTATTTACCTTAAATACCGGACACATTATCACTGCCTATCTAGGCGCTCTTGCGGGTTATAAGACCGTCCGAGAAGCCATCGAAGATCCCGACATTCGCCAGCAAGTCAAGGCAGCGATGCAACAAAGCGGAGCGGTATTAATTCGTCGCTATGGCTTTGATAGCCAACTTCACCAATCTTACATTGATAAAATCATCGAGCGTTTTGCTAATCCCTTTTTAGTCGATGATATCGAACGAGTCGGCCGCCAACCAATTCGTAAACTGGGCGCGAACGATCGCCTACTCAAACCGCTACTCGGAACCCTGGAATATAACCTAGACAATCAGTATTTAGTCAAAGGGATTGCCGCGGCGCTGTTTTACAACAACCCTGCAGACCCTCAAGCCCTGGAGTTACAGGACTATTTAAAACAACATGGGGTACGTGCTTGCTTGATAAAATACACCGGCTTAGGAGAAAATGATGCAATACTCGATAACATCGAAACCACTTATCTAGCACTGCAAAAGCAATATGTTTAGGAGGCATTAATCTTGGTGATTATTTTGGCCGCCAAGGGTGGTTTATTGAAACAAAGTATATCCGATGAAATTTCTTTGTCGGGACAGGCAACGTCAATGAACCACAACCCCAGCCCGAAGGGTTCGGCTAAAAGTCTCTTAAGACTTTTCTTTGACTGGAAAATTAGCCAGTATTTGCCGCTGAAACGAGGTCTTACACGATTCGCCAGCATTAAGATGCTGCTATGTCTAATAAATAGACAACAAAGGTCCACAGCCTCGCGGCCATATCATCCATTACTGAATGAGTGAATACGACAAAACTATGGATAAATACCAGCAAGAATTAGACAATATTGAGCAACTGAGTGAGGCTGTAACCCCGCGCAGCTTTTTCATTAGCTCAGTAGATATTTTTGAAGCAAGTATTGAAGACTTAGTGCAACGCGTGTTTCGTAAAGATGACCACGCCGTTAAGTATGCCGTTGAACCACTATTAAATAATAGTGGTCCCTTAGGCGAACTGGATGTTCGCCTAAAACTACTGTACGCCTTAGGAATTATCTCGCAGGATATCTATCAAGATATCGATAAATTTATTCAACTTAGAAATTTTCTAAATCAAGAGGCTAGTGAGTATCATTTCACCGATAGTGAAATTATAGAGCCAATTAAGACCTTGCACGAAGTCAAAAACATGGGGGTGGTCCAGCTAGATATCGCACCTCCGGCAGACGATGCCGAATTAAGCTTCTACCGCATGCAAATAGCCAGACAAGAGCAAGTGGTCCGCTCAACCTTAAGCTTAGTTGTCGCCGCCATTTGCCGTGCCCTTCATGCGGATAACCCCTTACTATAACCCTTTGCTCCGCCTCGGCTACCGGTTTAACTTTAAGCGCTTTGAACGCGATTACGACCGCCAGATTTCGCTAAATAGAGTGCCTGATCGGCACGTTTAAACATCGACTCCTCGCTATCGTCATCACAGAACTCGGTGACGCCAACGCTAATTGTATAAGTTGGTAAATCAGATTCTGTCAGCTGTTCTACTATTCTTCTCAACTGCTCAGCAACTTGACTAGCAGCCGCGACCCCTTGCATTGGTAACAGGATCGCAAACTCTTCACCGCCGACCCGAAACAGCAAGTCAACACTTCTCAATCTAGCCTTAAAGGTCGCGACCAAATGTTGCAGGATCTGATCGCCAACCTGATGACCATGTTGGTCATTGATACCTTTAAAATGATCAATGTCGAGCAACAGCAGACTAAATTTACTACCCCGTCTCGCTAAATCGAGGTGAATTGTAAGCTGCTCGTCCCACTTATGCCGATTGTAGGCACCGGTCAGTTTATCTTGTGTTGCCAGCACCAACAGCTGTTGTTCCACTTGCTCTCGATTGATGATCTCTTTGGTTAGGCGTCGCATCATCAACTTTAAATCTTGCTCGAGCTCAACCAGCTCATCCTGAGAAGAGCGAACCGCCCCTCCCACCTCTAAACCCGAATTATCGTCACGAAAAGACGATTCAAAGGCTCGTATTTGTTGTTTGATCCGAACGATACGGTAATCAAATATCCGGATAATATAAGTGGTGAGAATCAGCCCTAAAATGAGGGCGCTGAAACCCAAGGCAATATTAACCAACTTAAATTCTTGTTCATGTTTTTCGGTGTAACGGCCCGCTTCCAGTGTTAAAGTTTCAATCCGTCGCAAAATAACCGAGACACTGGCTTCCAACTCACTCGCCATGAGCTCCAATTGGCGTTGTTTCTCATCACTGATGTGCGTTGTCGATATCATTGCTAATAACTGTTGTTCAAAAACGTTACTTTTTTGATGATAAGTCTCAATATCCAACATAATTTGCTGATGAGATTTCAAATCATATCGAATCTCATGAGAAGACAAGCTATCGGCAATCACCTTAACGGCTTTATCCAGTAGCAGCCTCAACTGCTGCTTTTGATAAGCAAACTGTTTATTTTTCGGAGGCTTACTCTCTTTAGCTTGTTCTTTTAGCCGAAATTTTTCTAATAAGATATGCTGCTCAAGCTGCAACATCTCAATCTCATTCATAATTTGGCTTAGAGGTATGTCAACATAGGCAACCTCTTTCATCTCATTATCAATCATATTCAGTTTATAAATTGAATAGATAATTACCACCAATAAAAATGACAGCAACAATACAAACAAGCTACTCACTTTCTTACTAATAGAGGCGTTTAAAAATTTGAATGACAACATTACTTAATCTATTTCCATAAAAACTAGCGATCACAGTAAACGAACGCTCAACCTTTTCTTAGTACAATATTAGTCGGTGTATACGCGGTTGCGACCTTCTGACTTGGCCCGATACAGCGCTTTATCGACTCGTTTAATGATCGACTCTTCATTGTCATTCTTAAGATACTCTGTCACCCCAATACTAATGGTATAGCGAGGTAGGTCTTCATGATTAATTTGTTCTATCATCTCTCTTAATACTTCAGCCAAATGGGTCGCTGCTGCCGCATCTTGTAGGGGCAATAGAATTGCAAATTCTTCGCCACCCAGCCGAAACAATTGATCCACATTTCTAAGTCTTTCCTTCAACGCGGCCACCATATGAATCAGCACTTGATCGCCCACTTGATGACCATGTTGATCATTAATCAACTTAAAGAAATCGATATCCAACAAGATCAAACTAAATTGACCACCTCGTTTTGCCAAATTGAGCTGTACCTGTAGCTGTTCATCCCATTTATGTCGATTATAAGCACCCGTCAACTTATCCTGCGTAGCCAACACAAGCAACTGTTGCTCAACTTGCTCTCGATTGGTGATTTCTTTAGTTAAACGCCGCATCATCAACTTTAACTCTTGCTCTAACTCAACCAACTCATCCTGAGATGAACGCAACCCTTCTTTCTCTAGACTACGTTCTTCATCACTTAAAGATGATTCGAAAGTCTGTATTTGCTGCTTAATGCGAACAATACGATAGTGGAATAGTCTGATGATATAAGTGGTAAGAATAAGGCCCAAAATTAACGCACAACAGCCTAAAGCAACATTCACTAATTTAAATTCTTGTTCGTGTTTTTCGGTATAACGACCGGCTTCAAGAGTCATCGTTTCAATCCGCTCTAAAATCGACGTCACTCCGGCTTCTAAGTCATTCGCCATATCTTCCAACTGCTTCAACTTTGCAGCACTGTGGAGCGGCGAGGATGAGAGCGACTGCAACACCTGCTCAAAAAGATCACTCTTTTGATGATAGACCTCGATCTTCGCCATTAGTTGTTGATGGGCCATCAGATCGTATCTTATTTCGTGCGTAGACAAGCTGTTGGCAATCACCTTAACCGCTTTATCCAACAAGGACTTAAACTGCTTTTTTTGATAAGTAAACTGCTGCTCTATCGAAAAATCTTCACTTTTACGCTGTTCTCTTAACTCGAATTTCTCTAATAGAATATGTTGCTCTAATTGCAACATTTCAATTTCACTCATAATTTCATTCAAAGGAATATCAACATAAGCGACTTCCTTCATTTCACTATCAATCAGGTTTAATTTATATATTGAATAAATAATCACCACCAGTAAAAACGACAATAGCAAGGCAAACAGGCTGCTAATCTTTTTACTTATGGATGCGTTGATAAAATTGAATGGCAACATAACTTAAGCATTTCCGTTAAAAAGAGCGCATAAATAGGGTAAATTCGCATAAATGACGCGCTTTATTATTTGGTCATCTAAAAGCAAAGGCCGACTTTACACCAAACCCCCCCACAAATGCCCACAAACTCGATAAGATATTTCAGTGTAGACTGTAAAGATAAGCTTCTACACCTCGATGACTTTTTGTTGACCTTAAGAGGGAAACGTCTCAACGATGGTTTTTTGAGCAACTCAATGCTAATGAAAGCAAATTTTGTGGAATACAAGGCTCAACAGGATCACGAAGAAGTGCTGCGTTAAGGGGCCACAAAGTCATTGCAGACAAGTAACTCCGACTTTTCTCTTTGGAAGGAAGCTTAAGCGATATTTGCTTAAAGAAGCAAACAAGCCAACTCTCAGCGTAATTTAAACCGGCTAGTTCGGTGCCAGCCGCGACCCACCGTCGCCGCAGTCGCTCAATGTAAGAGAATTATTCATTATGGCACGCAAGCAAGGGATTGGGATTGCACCAGGGCATATTTTTTCCACCGACCATCGCTATGATCACTGTTTTCGCCTCAATGCTGGCTTTGGTTGGAACGCGGATGTGGAAAATGCCATCAAAATACTGGCGCAGTGGTGTACACAATCGCGGATAAGCGCCAAGTAAAAATGTGTAAGACGTTTCAGCTTATAGTGCTCGTCCTGAGTTCAAATACCCCTGAGGCTCACTACGCTGGAAAGTCCTTATTGACCAATAAGCACTGATCATGGGATGCACGGGGAAGACCTCATTTTATTTAAACAAAGCATCTGCAGCATCAAGGCAATGGTATTTTCCGCTCAAGTATCTTGTTTGATTGCTATTTTAAAATCCCCTCTTCCACGGCTTGATTGAGTTTCTTTTCGAGTAATGACCAAAGCGACTGACTACCTTCAGCAATTCGACGATTCACAGCGAAAACTTTTTCTTTAGGGACCTTATTTTCTTTCCAACTATGTCCGTCACCGTGTAAGTTATGAAGCAGCGGTGGCACACGATCAATTGCTTTCGCAAATTTAGAATCGGCGGTTTCCCCAGCTTCAAATTCAAGCCATAAAGATACATATTGTTCCGCTTGTCCTTCAGGAAGCAAAGCAAAAATGCGCGCCAAACCCGCTTGTTCTTTCTTTTTGAGTTCTGGTGTTTCACTTGCGTAAATAATGGTGTCACCGGCATCTACTTCACCCAAATCATGGATCAATAGCATCTTGATAACACGATCGATATTCACAGGCTGATTCGCAGAATCTTTCAGCATTAAAGCCGCAAGACAGACATGCCAAGAATGTTCTGCTGAGTTTTCATATCGTTCAAGACCAACGGGGCGTGTTTTTCGATGTACATCTTTTAACTTTTCAATTTCGACAATGAAGTCCAGTACTTTTTGAATATCACTCATCTCATACTCCGGGAAGGAAAATCTAAAGCCGTGTTCTCGTAACTATTCATGACGCGACGGGGATCATATGCTGCGAAATAACGGGGAAGCGTATATCAAGGCCTTCGCTTATTTAAATAAAGTGTCTGCTGAATCGAAAGAACAACACAGCCCGCGAAGCCTCTTACTTAGCGTTCAATAGTGCGTAATGTTGAGACTTGGACTGTCACATCTAATTGAGCCTGTTTTAGGCGTTCTTCAACTTTTAAAAAATCGTCTTTAGAGGCGGATGGATGCAACCTTATCTGCTTGATTATTCGGTTCAAGTCATAGGCTATTACATAACCATCGCCCTTTGTTTTGATGACGCGGTGGCTTTGCCGCTTCCCTTGTTCACTCATACAGCACGTGAATAAGTCGTTCTCATATGATGGTTTGCCATCTGCGTATACAGTCCCAAATTGCTCTCGATCAAATCCAGTCAGCTTAGAATACTGATTCATATCAACAACTAACCTGAACTCTTTTTCATGCCGATATTTTTCTTCTTTAAACTTTAGAGGTTCATTCATTGCAATTGATTTTTTCTGATCGCTATATGCTATCTCATAAAAACTTGAAGCATTTGTAATAGGTTCCGGTAGCAAACGAATAAGAAGCTGCTCGTCGCTAATGAGAGCAACGCCATCAGAACCATATTCATTCCACATTTCTGCTGTTTCAGTGACACCGGCGTACCAAGATGAAAGATAGTTATCTTTTCTATTTAGCTGCATTAGATTTTCATTCAGGTCGTCGAGGCGACTAAAAAGATCTTGGTTAACATCCCCCATTCTATGTTTCACTGCTTTAGTGATTGTCGAGCTATCATATAGACCTTCTTTGGGATCACTTTGACCAGCAGCAGACCCAATATACAAACCATGATCGGAGAGCAACCACTCAAATTTTTCTTTGCTGAGATATCGAATTAACACGCAGTGTTTCCTTAGAAATTAACGTCCACTTAAGCAGACAAAAATGCTTGGCAATCATTGTGGAGTGAAGCAAAACGTTATTTTAAATAATGAAACGCCATCATCGAACAATGAGCGACAGCCAAAAATTTACCTCCCTTTGAACACTCTCGCTAGGTTCTGCGACGCGCCAATTGAACCGTCGATATAACAAATATGACAGGAAGCAACCACATTGCGATCACCGCTAACAACGCTACCGGCTTAAAAATAACCCAAAACGGCATGTATAAATGATACCAAGGGAAATTTAGAGCCAGTGCAAATAGCTTAAAGCCGACAAATCCTTGGCATTCGAAGCCAATAAGCATCGCGTCATAGGCATAACATCCGACATATTCGGTAGTCTTCACGCCATATTCAACAAAACCCAGTATCGCCAAGTCTAACGCAAATAAACCAGCAACAATAATCATGTAGATTGCAGCTATTTTTTGAAGTCGCTTCCAATATATAATTTTCAATTAAGTCCCTAACGTAAATTAAAATCGAAAATACCAAACATGACACATCACTGTTAAGCATCTTTTTATGTTCTTATCTACAGCGCTACGACGGCCGCTACTTCTATTTGTAAGTCGGGATGAATTAACCCACAAGAGAACAGGCAGATAACCTTCATAGAAGTGACATCGTTGTTCTCGAATTGAGGGTAACAAGCTAATTTGCGAACCAAGATGGTGAGTTTTACTCAATCAATTTTTGACCGCCGTTCATACTCAAGGATCGCTGACTCCTGACCAAGAATGTCCGAACGTTGCCCACTCATATCAAATGATTGATCCTTAGTTCCATAAACAGTAAGCCCCGATATATAAAACGTTTTATTATGTTTAGTCGCATCAACATAAGGACCTGCAACTTGAGGTAAACCTTGGTCATTAACCCTTTCAACCACTGAATGCCTCCTTAGCACATGATGCATCTATCCAACAAATCGACTGATAATCACTTGATAATTTAATGCAGTAGATATGCCGCTAACTCGTTATACAGACCGCTATTGGTAAAATTCTAATTTTATTGCCTTGTTATGAGTATTTTTCAATAACCAGCGATGCCTGTTTGCTGTTGTTGGCATTCATAAAGTAAAACCCAATCGCTGCAAATATAGAAATAGCGATCACACTGAACCAAGTAAAACGATAACCATAATTATCAATTAAATAGCCGATCACAATAAAACTTGGCATCAACAAAACATTTCTGAGCGTCACAAGTACCCCCTGAATTCTCCCCCGGTGACTAGATGGAGAGTTATTCGCGAGATATACCCCTTCTTTCGTCGACAGCAAAACTTCTCCGGCGGATAAAAATAACCACGCTAAAAAGTGTATCGGAATTGTTGGATACAACATGACAAGCAAATACCCGAATGCAAACATTAAACCTGCATATGCCAAGCTAATTGTTTCTGTCTTACTGGAAGTTAATTTCATTAATAGCGGGGTAATAAGTACAACCAATACACACGCATAAGTCATTAACTGTCCAAATAAAACGGGGCCCGTTTCTCCAAAAATATGACTCAAATATAATGGGCTTGCCATCGTCATTTGGTTAAGTGAGTAACACAGCAGACCGCAAAGAAAGGTGAAAAATAATAGTCGTGGTCTTGCTTGCAGAACGGTCCAAACTGAGCCCGAAACCGCTTGCTCTAACTCACTTTCGTTTGTCGCTTCCGTTTCTGGTTGCACTTGAATAAAAATGGCAATAATCAAAACGCCAAATAATGCAGCCAAACCATTACCAAAAAATATCCACTCAGTATGCTTCCAGAATAAGTACCCTGCGATGATAGGGCCTAAAGCAGAGCCAAAATTATATGCAAGGTAGCTCAGTGACATCACCGCATCACGATTCTTAACATGAGAAAGGTCGGCAACCAAAGCGTTACTGGCTGGTAATGCCAAGCCAATAAAGAAGTAAGCACCGCACAAAAATGCAGGGACTAAAACGGGAGAATCAGAAACGAAACCACAGTAAATAAGTAACAGAGCCCCTATCAACTCACCGACAACCATGACCCGTTTATGACCCAGGATATCTGATAACTTCCCACCTAAAAAGCTACCCAAAAGATAAGTTCCTGTAACACCCATCGCAAGGGAGCCTGCGACTGTGACTGAATAACCTAGCTTGTCAGTTAGTAGTAAGACTAAAAACGGAATAATGAAATTACCCATTCCTAGAATCATCCTCGCTATCGCCAAGTAATATATATTTCTCGGTAAACCGCGATAAATCGATATCGCAGATAAAAACTTGTGAATGACAAAACCCTCAATGAATTGAATTTACCTGAAGAAATGAGCGCCGCTAGCGTCGAAGCGAAATCATTGAACCAAAAACATAAAACCCAAGCTTGAACAGAGACACCAAGCCTTGGAAATCACTCTTAATGTTTGATTATTGGCTATCTCCCACCAGCCAAATCGATAAAAGAACCGGTAACATAAGAAGCTTCATCAGATAGTAACCAGACAATTGCATTGGCGACTTCATCAGGGGTGCCACCCCGTTGCAAAGGAATCTGGGGAGACAAACGCTCAACTCTATTTGGCTCACCGCCATCGGCATGCATGTCGGTATAGATAAAACCAGGTCTTACCGAATTAACTCGGATCCCCTTTGGAGCTAATTCCAATGAAAGACCTTTAGTCAAAGAATCCATTGCACCTTTCGATGTCGCATAATCGACGTACTCAAATGGAGCGCCACTTCGAGAAGCGGCAGATGAAACATTAACGATAGAACCTGTCGCTATAGGGTCTATGCGCCTAATAAACTCACGAGAACAAAGAAAGCAGCTAGTCACATTAGACATCATCACTTTATTGAATCGTTCTAGATCAATCTCAGAGAAAGTCATTTGCGAAAACAAAACGCCTGCGTTATTGACTAAATGAGTCACAGGGCCAAACGCTTTCTCCGTTGCGTCAAATAAAGAGATGACATCACTTTCATTGGAAACATCCGCTTGAAACGAAAATGCTGAACCACCTAACTCTCTTATTTCACAAACCACTGCTTCCGCAGCTTGAGCATTTGCAAGATAGTTTACACAAACTTGATATCCTTTTGCGGCCAATAACTTTGAGGTAGCCGCTCCAATTCCTCGACCACCGCCAGTGACAATGACAACTTTATTCATGCAAATACTCCTTATGAATTTTTACGCTCTGGTGTAGAGAATGCCCTCATCATCCATCGGAAATTTCATAAAGTAAATACGCTAGCTTGGTTTGATTGAGTAAATATCGCCAAAAAAAATCCTATTAACCCTCTGGACTAAAGCACTCAGGATGCGCAAAATCCCCAGCCCCCAAAAATACTGCTTGAATATTAGCCACCAAATAAAACTTTTTATTTCAGACTGTTACATGCACACTTTTGCTCAACTGGCGTATCAAAAGGTATATCGCACAAAATCAAAACATTGAACAAGTGATAAAAACGGCCATTGAAAGCTGCAATCAAGCGAGTTGGGGTGAGTGTTTCAATAGTTTATTCTTTTGTAAGGAGACCAAGGTGTCAGCTACGCGCTCGCCGCACTCCAAACCGACAACCACAGCGCCACTCGACCATGCCCTTGTTGCCAACCCCCCATGCACTGCACAGGCATTAGCCGAACGAGCTAGCCAAAAGGCGAACAGTATAAGGAGAATGGCAGGGCTTAACGCCATTCACCCCGTCTTAGCCAAACTCGCCTTGGGCTCGCCAGCATCAACAGCGTTATTTACTATAGAAAGGAGCATCGGGCTTGTTCAACACCCGAATAAGGTGGCGGCTACGCGACACCTATTCTTATTTGTATGGATAATTATTAAGAAATATGAGTAAAGTGAGACTCAGGCTTAAGCAGCAACTTAAGCTTCTATTTAATAGCTCGATATTCTTAAGGCTCCTTTCAAAGGCCGATAACAAACGTGAGCATTAAGTGGAACTCCAAGCACCACACTCGAATAGTCTACAGGGTCTAGAACCCGTATTACGCAATATAGAGTCAGCTTATTATGAATACAGTAACAAATAAATGTATTAACGTCGGTGTCGATACAGGTAAAGAACAACTTGATGTTTATATTAGACCCCTCGACATTTTCTTCACTGTCTCCAACGATGATAAAGGTATCAAGCAAGCCATAAAAATCATTCAAAAACACACGCCATTACGAGTCGTGATTGAAGCTACAGGTCGATTAGAAATGCCTTTTATTATAGCTTGTCACAATGCCAAACTACCGTATGTAATAGCCAACCCTGTTCATGTAAGACGTTTTGCAGGCGCTATCGGGCAGAGGGCTAAAACAGACAAACTTGACGCAAAACTTATCGCGCACTACGCCGAAGCTATAAAGCCCAATTTAACGACACTAAAGCCAGATTCTATGCGACTCATGGCAGATTTAGTCATCCGAAGAAACCAGCTTCTTTCGATGCAAACAATGGAAAAAAATCGCATGAAAATTATGCCCTCGCAACTCATTCTGACGATTAAACCTATTTTAACTGCGTTTAAAAATCAGATAGAGAAAATTGAAAGCAAGATTATCAAGCTAATTGAAAGTAACCCTGAGTATCAAGCCAAGAATGAGATATTACAAAGCATGCCAGGAATAGGGAAAATTGCAGCGGCGTCTATCATTAGTAACCTTCCAGAGTTAGGGTTAATAACCAATAAACAAGCCTCATCTCTCGTCGGAGTGGCCCCAATGAACCGAGAAAGTGGCCGCTATAAAGGGCTCAGAAAAATTCAAGGGGGACGAGCTCAAGTAAGAACCGTTTTATACATGGCCATGATGTCAGCCATCCAATGTAACCCCATTTTTAAGAGCACATATCAGAGGCTTTTAGCTGAAGGGAAACCTAAAAAAGTAGCCATCATTGCATGCGTAAGAAAGATGGTAACCATCCTAAACTCAATGCTACGAGATGGCGCCTTATGGGATGCAAAAATAATTTAATCTAACTTATTGACACCATAGTCGTTTGTTGAACGAAGCCGCTCTGCGGCAGAGTGCATAGCACCTGATATCTCATACTCAATGTGACACGGCCAATCGGTCGTGATGAACCGGAGTATGCAGCATGAACCCTACCCAACAACATCGTTATCATGTTTTATATAAACAACACCTTACCAATTTAACCTTACAAGGGAAACGACCAGCCACCATTGATGCGTACTCGCGTGCGGTACGTCGGATTTCTGCCCACTTTGACCGCTCCCCCGATACCTTAAGCACCGCTGATTTAAAGGCCTATTTTGCTCAACTGATTCGCAGCCATTCTTGGAGCACCGTGAAGCTAGACCGCAATGGCTTGCAATTTTTTTATCGCTACACCCTCGAGAAACAATGGCAGTGGCTAAACATTGTGAAGCCTCCTCAAGTGAAGCGCTTACCCGATATCTTAAGCCCTGCGCAAGTCGGCTTAGTGATAAGCATGACGTCGCAACCGCGCTATCAAGTCTTCTTCTTGGTGTTGTATTCCATGGGGCTGCGATTGAGCGAGGGCTTACACTTAAGTATTCATGATATTGATAGTCAGGCCATGCAAATCCATGTGCGGGATGCTAAAGGCGGCAAAGACCGCTTCGTGCCCATGCCGCGTCGCACCCTTCAGGTTTTACGTCACCATTGGCAAAGCCATCGCCATGCTCGTCTGCTGTTTCCACGCCAAGGTAAACAGGTGGATGTGCCTATGGATAAAGGCGGCGTACAAAAAGCCTTGAAGCGGGTATTGCGCGATTGCGGTATTCATAAACCTATTAGCCCGCATTCGCTGCGCCATTGTTATGCCACCCATCTGCTTGAACAAGGCTTGGATTTACGCTCCTTGCAACACTTGCTGGGACACGCCAGTTTAAATACCACTGCACGTTATACCCAGTTGACCCAAGTGAAGCAATTAGATGCCGTAAAGGCAGTGAATAAACTCACTGACTCTCTCACACTCATGTGGCCGTAACCATGAGCACCTTTATTGATTTACTTCACCAACATGAGGCCGAGCTTGCACCGCTTTTAAGGGCGGATGCTAAACGGGCAATGTATGCCATGCTGCGTTGTAAAACTGAGCAACAAGGTCACAGCCTTTGGCAGTGTGAACATTGCCCGCATCAAGACCAATTGACGCTGTCTTGCGGCCATAGGCATTGCCCGCAGTGCCAACACCATTGCACCACTGGCTGGTTAACTCGCCAACAACACAAGCTGCTACCCACGACTTACTTTATGGTGACCTTCACCCTGCCTCATGAGCTAAGGGCTTTAGCCCGCGTGCAGCCTAAAGCCTTATACCAAATCATGTTCAAGGTGGTATCAAGCCTGTTAAAGGACTTTGCCAAACGCCAGAACCAGGGGGAATTAGGGTTTACCGCCGTACTGCATACCCATAGCCGCCAGCGTAACCTGCATCCCCACTTACATGTATTGGTGGCCGGTGGGCGCTATCACCGTGCGAAGCAGCAGTGGCATCACTGCAACAAGAAGTACTTGTTTAACGCCTTTGCGCTGGCCAAGGTATGGCGAGGGAGAATGCTAGATGCGCTCAATCAACACCCAAACATCAAGTTGCCCCCGCATATCCCCACCAAATGGGTGGTCGATTGTCGCAACGTAGGTTTTGGGCTGCCCGCGCTACAGTACTTATCTCGCTACTTGTATCGCGGGATCTTATCCGATAACGACATCATCAGTACCAATAACGACCAAGTGAGTTTTAGGTATCTAGATAGCCAAAGCCACACCACCAAAATCCGCACCTTGCCTACCTTAAGGTTCTTAAGGCTTATCTTGGCGCATGTATTGCCCAAGGGATTACAGCGGGTGAGAGATTATGGTTTTTTACGGGGCAACGCCAAACACATATTGCGGCGCATTCAGTTACTCCTGCGAGTGCCGCAACGCGTGAACCTCGCCGCGCTCCAAACCGACAAGCACAGCGCGACCCGGCCATGCCCTTGCTGCCAGCACCCCATGCACTGCACAGGCGTGAGTCGAACGAGCTAGCCGAAAGGCGAACAGGATAAGGAGAATGGCAGGGCTTAACATGAGGATGAATACATAAAAAAAATAACAGCTTAGCATCATGTATGACAGGTAAAGGCTTAACGCCATTCACCCAGTCTTAGCCAAACTCGCCTTGTAAAAAGTAACAAGGCCTTGGCCCCGCCAACATCAATACCGTTATTTACTATAGAAGGGAGCATCGGGCTTGTTCAACACCCGAATAAGGTGGCGGCTACGCGACACCTATTCTTATTTGTTATAAAGCTATTTATACGTACTGCCATTATGCTTTAACCAACCGTCAACATGACGACCATTAGGGTCATAATGAGTCCAGTGAACTACACCACCTTTTTCATTCCATTCATATTCACCATAAAATTGAACCTGATCACCTTTAGATATTGAATCGATTCTGGGAGCAAGATCAATGTTATGAGCAATTAGAATCGTTTGGCCTGATGGCAACTTTAGAATAAATTTTTGATGACGCGAACCTTCATTATCATCTTTTAATATACGAATTACCGTCCCACTTCCTTTAACCTGTACATCGCTTTGATGGTTTTCATAGGCTGATTTTACTGACGCAGCTTCAACAAGATTAATAGATTGCAGTAAAACAAATACGACAAATATGGATTTAAATAATTTACGCATATGCCAAACCTTCCCCAGCTTTATAGACATAATGACCCCCACGAGGTGCTAGCCTCCATTGTCGAGGGTTAGCGCGAAGCCAGAGCCATACTTAGTGTGTTAACAACTAAAGCTGGAGGCTAGCATGAATAACGATAACATAATTTTTATTGGCTTAGATACGCATAAGTCCTTTATACAAGTGGCTGTATTACAAGAACATCGTGGGGCTAAACCTGAGCACTTAGGCCGGATTAAATCGAACAAATCGGCGCTCATCAAACTGGCTCAACAACTGCAATCCAAGTATCCAAAAGCTACGTTACATTTCGTCTACGAAGCAGGACCTTGTGGATATTGGACCTATCGCCTGCTCACAAGTCTTGGGCATTGCTGTTACGTCGTTGCGCCATCACTTATCCCTAAAAAACCTGGAGATAGAATTAAGACTGACATGCGTGATGCAGCCAAGCTTGCAAAACACTTCAAGGCAGAAGAACTCACTCCTATCTATGTTCCTGAAGCAGAAGACGAGGCGATACGCGACTTATCCAGAGCCAGAGAAACTGCAATGAAAGATTTAAAAGATGCAAAGTTTCAGCTCAAAGGATTCTTACTACGCAACAACATACAAGCCAAGGTGAAAGACAATTGGTCGAAACAACACCTTCGTTGGTTAACCGAGCTTATATTGCCACACCATAGCCAACAGAGCGTCTTACAAGAAATGATCATGACTATCAGCGAGAGAATTCAACGCTTACAACGTCTCGACAATGAGCTGCTCCATCAAGTTAAAAATTGGCGATACTATCCCGTTGTGAAAGCGATTCAAGCCATGCGCGGGGTTCGTCTACTCGTCGCATTAGGAACCATCGCAGAACTTGGAGACTTGAGACGATTCGATCACCCAAGAAAATTGATGGCTTACCTCGGTTTAGTGCCGAGTGAAAACTCAAGTGGAAATAAAACACGACGAGGCAGTCTAACCAAATGTGGGAATGGTCGAGCAAGACGCCTGCTCATTGAAGGCGCTCATTCCTATAAACACAAAGCTAATATTTCTACTGAATTACAACGGCGACAAGAAGGGCTACCTAAAGAAGTTGTCGATATTGCTTGGCACGCACAACAACGATTATGTCGTCGTTATCAACGTTTACTCCAACAAGGAAAGCACCGAAACATTGTTGTGGCAGCAATAGCTCGAGAAATGATCGCGTATATCTGGACAATCGCCAGAGAGGTCGTTGTGAGTATCGTTGACCCTAGAACACGTATCTCGAGATTGCCCGCATGAGCCAAGAATTAGTGTTATCGCATTGGATGAAGCATCGGGTGTGGCACAACCACCGACGGCGTTAGGATGGCAGTAAAGCGCAGGCTTTATTGAACCTCGAGCATAGACTGAAGCCAGGTGCCACGACGAAATAAGTAAGGTTGGCTCTACTCATCAAATAGTGAGTAATCCACGCATATCAGCATGAGAACCGACGAAGTTACTTGCTTCATCTATGCGGTAACACTATACCCAAAACAAGTAGTAGGCTCTCAAATGTAAGAGTCGAAATTTCTGCGCTTTATATTGACTGTGGGGGTCATATCAACGCCTAATTAACAGGCAAAAATTTGTTGGCTAAAATAAGCGACGAAGGAGCAAAAGCCAACTGTTTTTTGTCCTTGTTTAATTTCTTGTTATATGGATTATTCCACAATGCTTGAGAAAACTGGATCTTGTCGTTTATTTATTTCAGTCTCTTTAGGAGCTAAAGAAGCACCTTGTTTTTTGAGCTGTACATAGGCATATAGTGGCCAAAAGACACATCTAATTGAAATAAATAACATTATAAGTTTACTCATAGCCAACTTTAAATTGTCAGCTTCATAAGTTGACGGCTCCCAGTTTAAAACTCCAGAAGCATAGTTAAAGGAATATAGAAACAGAACCATATAAAAGAACAAGACTGGATTTTTTAATCTATTAAGGAAAGCAATAATAGAAAAAACCACTACGAGAAAAGAAAAAACTAATTGAACAAGCTGAACCTGACTTAGTTGGTCTACAAACATTTCACCAGTAAAAATTGCAGCAAACAAAATAAAAAGAGTAAAAAACTCTAATAAAAAAACAATAGTGATATCTATAAGTAATAATTTATATACAAAACCTCGTTTTATTTTTTCATCTGTCTGTGTAGATAAGCCTTTCTTTTGCAAGATGACAAAAGGAACTGCTAAAGGGCCCATAATAGAACCTATGAAAGCCCACACTGATATACTTTTACCTTTATTTGAAGCTAATTTAGCGCAAAAAAGACCACTCAATAAAGAAGCAGGTATTAATATTAATAACCCAAACTCGAACTCGTGCATTCTGAAATCCATATAACGCTAAGTAGGCCGCACGTGCGGTCTATCCCATTCAATGAGCGCGCGTCCTATCACAAAAAACATGATCTTCATCACGTTCGCTCATCAATTTATGATTTGATATTAACCCATTGTCTACCTTAGTTTTTTACTCGGAATCAATCAATCATCGATCCATTTCTATCATTGATTACTTTGACAAATGACGCAAACGAAACTAAAAATACTGTATATGTATGGCTCTTCACCGAATGTAGTGGAAACACTTTCAACAAACATTAATGAGCGAGATAATAAGTAAACGTTCATGAATACCTCGCGACCATGCAAGACACGACGCTTTATCAATCCATTCTTGGATTAACTCATCCTTGGGCTGTTTCATCTGTTGAACTCAATGAGTCAACCCAAACCATCACCGTACGCGTTGACTATGACCGAGCTTCATTAACGGCTTGCCCCTCTTGCGGTAAGGCTGTTCGTCGACACGATACTCGGCGGCGGGTTTGGCGACATTTAGATACCTGTCAGTTTGAAACACGTATTGAGGCTGAAGTCCCTCGAGCTGATTGCCCAGAGCATGGAGTGCAAACACTTCAAGTGCCTTGGGCGACAAGTAACAGTCGCTACACAGAGCTGTTTGAGGCTCGCGTTATAGAGATGCTTAAAGTCAGTTCCTTATACGCGGTGAGTAAAACCTATCGGCTTAGCTGGGGAGCCATCGACCGTATTATGGCACGAGCCGTTCAACGCGGTCTGACAGCCAGAACCACCATCAACTACCAAGACCTGTTGGTCGATGAAACGGCATTTAAGAAAGGCCATGACTATGTCACGGTATTATCCAATAGTGATGGTCAGGTGATATCGGTTGAAGACGGTCGAACAGGCATGAGCCTATCTGCTTGCTTTAAGGCATTGCCCCCTGAGTCAACAATGGTTACACGTTCCATATCGATGGACATGAGCAGAGCATATATAAACGCAGCATATGACTACTTCGGTGAGCGGGCTAAGCAAATGATAGCCATAGACCATTTTCATATCGCAAAGGTGCTCACTAAAGCGGTGAATGAAGTGAGAAAAAGCGAACTCATGGCGTTGCCCCAGCATTTAAAAAGAGAGTGCCACCAAACACGGTATGGATGGTTAAAACGAAACAGCCACCTACATGGGACATTGAGAGAAAGAGTGAATGCGCTGGCCAAAATGATGCAAAATACTGGCTTGAGCTGGATATTCAAAGAGCAAGCAAGAGCCATTTGGTATGGCGATGCAGCTAACGCCAAAGCGGCTTGGAATGATTGGTTGGCACTCATAAAGGTCAGTCAAATCAGGCCGATGATGACAGCAGCAGAAACCGTGAAAACGCACTTAAAGGGCATCATCAATGCGATGCGTTATAAGGTATCAAATGGCTTAGCGGAAGCGATAAATGGAAACATTCAGCGCCTAAAAATACGTTCGATGGGTTTTAGAAATAAAGAACGCTTTAAGCGAGCTATTTTATTTCACTTTGGAGGGCTTGATATGACTTTCCACCAAGAACGGTGAAGAGCCATATGTATACAGACAAAAAGTGCGCAACATGTCAAACACACCATTGCGGCTCCAGCAGCGATTTAGAAATACGATTTATCAGCACCATTACAGTATTCGCACCGAGCAAACCTATTGGCATTGGATAAAACGTTTTTTGTATTTTAATCACAAGCAGCACCCAGCAAAGCTCGGAGCTGCTGATATTGAACGATTTCTAACTCATCTAGCGGTCGATAGGCAAGTCGCTCCGGCGACTCAAAACATCGCATTTAATGCCTTAATGTTTCTCTATAACAAAGTACTACGTATCGAAATGATTGGAATTCAGGCGAAACGCGCGAAAAAAACAAGTCAACATTCCCGTAGTTTTTACTCGAGCTGAAGTGAGCCAAGTGATTGCGAATTTACCCGCGGATTATCAGATCATGGCTTCACTGCTTTACGGTTCGGGACTAAGACTCAGTGAATGCTTGAGATTACGGATTAAAGACTTAGATTTTGATCAAAATACAATCACCGTACGGCAAGGCAAAGGAAATAAAGATCGCGTGACTTTGTTACCCCCTAACTTGATCCCAAAGCTTCGCGATAACATTCTCCTGAGCAAAAGTGTTTTTGCTCACGATATGAGTCTACATTATGCTGGAACGACGATGCCTTACGCGTTAGCCCGAATAATAAACTAGACATCCATTCTAAAAACAAAAATCTTTCACACTCTCGATAGCCAAGATTACGCTTTTAAATCCCATCATCTTCGCCGAGTCGCGCAAATGAACAAGGGAGCAAAGTTGAAGTCTGTTTGAGCGTAGTGTTTACTTCAACGCCCTTGAGAATGAGCAACGCAGGGTTTAAGAAGATGCAGGGCGAGCTTTCTTTTTGCTTAGCTAAGCTTTGCTCGTTGAAGCTTAATGACGTCGCCGTAGGCGAAAGCTTTTACCCCGTTGCTAACACAGAACGGGGCAAAAACGTTTTAGAAATGGCAACGTCCACATCGTGAGCGCTGCCATTTTAATATGACACTTTAATACTTGGTGCGAGACTTTATGGTCCGCCGACAGCTTGAACCATCACCGCCGAGTCGCTATTCCACAGTGACCGACTTGGCCAAGTTACGTGGTTGGTCTACATCGGTGCCTTTAATCAATGCGACATGATAAGACAAGAGCTGCATCGGAATGGTGTAAACAATAGGCGCGATCAGCTCATCAACGTGAGGCACATTAATCACCCGCATGGTTTCATCGCTGCTAAACTTAGCGTCTTTATCGGCAAATACATATAAAATGCCACCTCGAGCCCGAACTTCTTCAACATTAGATTTAAGTTTTTCTAATAACTCATTGTTCGGCGCCACCACAATAATTGGCATTTCTGCATCAATCAGGGCTAAGGGGCCGTGTTTAAGCTCACCCGCCGCGTATGCTTCGGCGTGAATGTAAGAAATTTCTTTTAACTTCAACGCACCTTCCATGGCTATCGGATATTGAGTTCCGCGGCCGAGGAACAAACTATGATGTTTGTCGGCAAAGTCTTCGGCCAATTCTTCAATCGCACCATCTAAAGTTAAAGCTTGCTCGATTTTCGCGGGTAAAGCCAACAAAGCACTCACGATCCGCTGCTCCATTTCTGCACTTAGCCCTTGATTACGACCAATGGCTGCTACCAACATCAATAAACCCGCCAATTGCACGGTAAAGGCTTTAGTGGAAGCGACTCCAATTTCGGCACCCGCTTTCATGATGTAGGCCATGTCGGATTCACGTACTAATGATGAGCCTTCCACATTACAAATCGTTAAGCTGGCGGTATAGCCTTGCTCTTTCGCCAGACGCAGCGCCGCTAAGGTATCGGCCGTTTCACCACTTTGCGACAAAGTGACTAACAAGCTATTTTTCGGAGTGCAGGACTTGCGATAACGAAACTCTGAAGCGATCTCAACATTACAAGGAATGCCAGCCAACTCTTCAAACCAATAACGAGCCACCATGCCCGAATTATAAGAGGTTCCACAGGCAATAATTTGCACATGCTCAATGCTCGGCAAAATAGCAGCGGCTTTTTCACCAAAGGCGCTGTCGAGCACCTTACCCGCTTTTAAGCGACCTTCTAAGGTTCGCTGAATAGCAATCGGTTGCTCATAAGTTTCTTTAAGCATGTAGTGACGGTATTGACCTTTATCACCGGCATCGTGTGCCGCGGTTGACTCGGTAACTTCGCGCTCAACCGATTGACCATTGGCATCAAAAATAGTCACCGAATGACGTGTCACTTCGGCAACATCACCTTCTTCTAGGAAGCTAAAACGGCGAGTGACGGGTAACAAGGCTAATTGATCGGAAGCAATAAAGTTTTCACCCACCCCATAACCAATCACCAAAGGACTGCCAGAACGAGCGACCACCAAACGAGAGGGGTCGCGTTTATCCATAATCACCATCCCGTAAGCGCCTTCCAGCTCCGCCACTGCAGACTGAACCGCCTCTAACAAACTTTGGTGATGCTTTAATTTATGCTCCACTAGGTGAGCAATCACCTCGGTATCCGTTTCAGAAGAAAATAGATAGCCTTTCGCCTGGAGTTGTTCGCGCAGCGGCTCATGGTTTTCAATAATACCGTTATGTACCACCGCAATGGTTTCACATGAAACATGCGGGTGAGCATTGCGTTCGCTTGGCTCGCCATGAGTCGCCCAACGGGTATGAGCGATGCCAGTGCCGCCCAATACTGGGGATTTGACTAAGGCATCGGCTAATTCTTGCACCTTGCCTAAACAGCGCACTCGGCTTAATACGCCATCGGGAGTCAACGTTGCAACACCAGATGAATCATATCCGCGATATTCCAAACGACGTAAACCTTCCACTAAAATATCGGCAACATCTCGTTGAGCAACAGCTCCTACAATTCCACACATATTTATGTCCTTGTGATAGATACTATGGTGCTATCACCAAGTTGACGCCTTGAGCCCGTATTTGCTCTGCAACTTTGGTTTCTAGCTGATTGTCTGTAACTAAAGTTGAAATATTTGACCAAGCCAACTCTAGATTGTGAATTTTTCTGCCTACTTTATTCGATTCGACTAAGACCACGACTTCACGAGCAACCTCTGCCATCACTTGGCTAAGACCCACCAGCTCATTAAAGGTAGTTGAACCCCGCAGTACGTCGATCCCATCTGCACCAATAAACAATTGATCAAAATCGTAGGCCCTTAAGACCTGCTCCGCGACCTGCCCTTGAAATGCCTCTGAATGACGGTCCCAAGTTCCTCCGGTCATCAAAAGTGTAGGTTCGTTTTCCAACTCGCGCAGCGCAGCAGCAATGCTTAAAGAATTGGTCATCACCACTAAACCTTCTTTATCTGATAACTCAGGTAACAGTGCAGCGGTCGTGCTACCACTATCGATAATGATACGATTATGATCTCGAATTAAACCCGCCGCAGACTTAGCAATAGCTTGTTTTTGAGCAGAAATTAGCTCATCACCATGCTCATGAATTAACTCGCTAGGGATCGGTACCGCACCGCCGTAGCGTCGCAATAACAAACCATTTGCTTCTAAGCTCGCCAAATCTTTTCGGATGGTCACTTCTGAAGTTGCACAAAACTGAGCAAGTTCGTCAACCTTCACCTCACCTTGCTCGGTCAGCCTTTCCAATATTAAACGACGTCGTTGTTGAGTATTTCTTTTGATCATATCTTTCGACTTAAGTTTCGAATCGAAAGATATTATATTTAAGTGAAACTTAAGATCAACCCTTGTCGTAAATATAGACAAGCTTGATTGCGAAAACTGCAACTTTAATCATATAAAAAGCGTAGCTGGGCTGACCGTAAATACCAGTCCAGCGACTCTATTCCCAAGCAAGAATAATGAACCTCGGGCATAGACATCCCCTAACCAAGATTATTTTTCAATCCAAAGATCACAAAAAATTTGCGCACGCCATACAGCAATTTAACAAGCACTAACGTAAATAAGCATTTTTGTGAGCTTGGTAACGCTTTCAGGCAATACTGTGATCGGTGTCACGCAGTTATCGTGGAAAAGAAAAGCTTTTACTGTGAAAATCACCCCAATTAAGCGGCTGATCATCAAGGTCAGATAAACTCTCCCCAACGAATAAGCATCGCGATGAACACAAACAAACCCAAATTACGTTTTTGGCAGATCTGGAACATGAGTTTCGGATTTCTTGGTATTCAATTTGGCTTTGGTTTACAAAATGCCAATGTCAGTCGAATTTTCGAAACGCTTGGTGCAAGCATCGATCAAATACCTATTTTGTGGCTGGCAGCGCCAGTGACTGGTTTATTGGTCCAGCCTATTATTGGCTATATGAGTGACCGCACCTGGAACGGACTAGGTCGCCGCCGTCCGTATTTCTTGGTGGGTGCGATTATGTCGTCCATAGCGCTATTGGTTATGCCCAACTCTCCTCATCTTTGGATTGCAGCGGGCATGTTGTGGATCCTCGATGCGTCAATCAATATTTCAATGGAACCTTTCCGTGCCTTAGTCGCAGATAATCTCCCCTCGGAACAGCGCACCCAGGGTTTTGCAGTACAAACCTTCTTCATTGGTGTCGGTTCAGTAATTGCCTCAGCCATGCCTTACATGCTGTCGAATTGGCTTGGTATCGCCAATACCGCACCGGAAGGTATGATCCCGCCTTCGGTTAAAATTTCATTTTATGCCGGTGCAGCCGTATTCCTTTGCGCAGTATTATGGACGGTGTTTAAAACCAAAGAATATAGCCCACAAGAGATGGAACGCTTTGAACCCTCCCCAGAAGAAGCTGAACCAGAGAATCGTTCAGGATTCGCTACCGTTATCGCCGACCTAAAAAAAATGCCAGCGACCATGCGCCGCCTAGCTATCGTTCAATTTTTCTCGTGGTTTGCCTTGTTTGCAATGTGGATCTATACCACCTCGGCAGTCACCAGTAGTATCTACGGCACCAACGATACTGCTTCAAGCTTATATAACGAAGGAGCTGACTGGGTAGGCTTATGTTTTGCGATGTATAACGGTATTAGCGCCCTTGCCGCTTTTGCATTGCCTTGGTTGGCTCATCGAACTAGTCGAAAATTTGTTCATGCCGTTTGCTTATTGATTGGTGGTATTAGTTTAGCTGGCATGCACTTTATCGCCGATCCAAAGATGTTACTGTTAAATATGGTCGGTATTGGTTTCGCCTGGGCCAGCATCCTTTGTATGCCTTATGCCATCTTAGCCGGTTCGTTACCAAGCAAAAAAATGGGTTTCTTCATGGGAGTATTTAACTTCTTCATCGTTATCCCGCAAATTTTAGCCGCTGGCTTGTTAGGCTATATTACCCGTGAAATATTTGGCGGAGATTCGATGATGGCCTTGGTATTAGGGGGCGCGTCAATGGCTATCGCCGCTGTAATCACTCTCACCATCAATGATCAAGATGACCCCAGCTTGGTTAGCGAACCAGACTCAAACACAGCAACAGCACAGCCAGCCTAAACAGGGTGAGGTTTAATTAAACACCAAAAAGCCGAGCATGCGCTCGGCTTTTTACATGCCGGATGAGCTATTCAGCATCCCATTCAAAATCTGGCGATTCCTCTGGCTCTGCTCGGTATTTAAGCTGCAAACCGTGTAAAAAATTGCGCATCACCTGATCTTTACAAAGACGATAATGTTTATGATCAGGCTTGCGGAAAAAGGCGCTCAATTCATGTTTACCCAACTGAAACCCAGTTAAGCCTAATACCGCTAACATATCTTCCGCTTTTAAATTTAAAGCTATTTTTAGCTTCATTAATATCTGATTGTTATTTAAACGTTTTTCAGGCTCTGGCTGAGCCCCTTCCCGCTTGCCCCGTCGCTCGTTAATAAAACCATTCAGAAACGTTGCCAAAGTTTTATCGGTGCAATTTTTATAAGCCGGATCATCGTCTTTCTTGAGCCAGTCACTCACTTCAGCGCGACTCACTTCAACATCAGCTTGAGCAAAAATGGCAATCATCTTGTTATCATTCAAGTTAAAACAATAGCGAAGGCGACGAAGAATATCGTTATTAGTCATGTAAACATCCTAAATCAAACAAAAACGGCAAGCCGAGGGCGAAAAATCTGCAGAATTCTACTTCAATGGCGTTAAAGTAGATACTCTCTCAAAGCTTATTATTGCGTTTAGTCAACATAGTTTGCCTTGCTCTCAATGGCTTCAGGCAGTTGAATTTGATAACGAGCCAACTGTGAGCGACTAAATAAATAACGTCCTTTGGCGGCCGTAAGCGGACCTAAACTGCGGGGAACCACAGGCTCTCCTTCAAGTATTGTTTTCGCTAAGCCCGCAGCTAAGCGCCCTTGTTCAAAACCATCCACCACCAGACCGCCAATGGCTTTATTTTCACCAACGGCAAAATCCCAAAAACTAAAGGGAGGCACTGGTGAATGAGCCACTGACCAAGTTAACACTTGTTCGGTGGTCACATATTGATTGGCACTATCACGGATCCCCTCAAGCGAGCCAAAAATTACCGCATCAAAGCCCTGTTGTTGCATGCTTTCAACGTTTGCTTGCCAAGCTTGCCAATGATTAAGCAAGCGCAATTCCAGTTCGACACCCGCCACCTGCATGCTTGTTTGATTTGCAAAGAGCTCTTGCTGAATAATTTTTGACGCGTGACTGTCGTCAAACAATAATAATACACGCTTAGCTTTACTGGCTAATAACTGACTAATCATTGCCACCGACGGTTCAAGCAATGGTCGTTCTAATACACCTGTGATATTCACTCGCCGATCAACATGGTAGGTACGAGGGCTATGATTAATTCCCAAATAAACCACTGGTAGTTTTGTTTTGGCAAAACGAGGACCCAGATATTGCAGGGCTTCATCGTCACCTAGAATGACGAGTTCAGGCCGTACATCCAAATAATATTGCCAAGCGATTTCACCTCGACCGCGATGCTGTTTTTCGGGTAAATTTTTGGTATTCATTTGAAAATATTCGAGCTGATAATCGGCTGCGAGCAGCGATTTCAAACCCGCGATATACTGGCTGTCCCATAATTCTTGCTGCTGATAGCTTTCAATCACCAAGATTTTTGGTTTTGCTTGAATCGTCCAACAGCAAAATAGCGCCATGATGCAGAATAATCGAGCGTAAAGTTTGTTCACGAGCCAACTTAACTAAATGATGAAGTGCTTACAGTATAACCAATGCCCCTGCAAGCGCCTCAGTGGTATATCACGGAATGAGCGTTAGCTGTTCTCGCCCATGCGGCTGGTCTAAACCCAAATCAGGTCCTTTCGGCACCACCCCTGTTGGGTTAATCATCCGATGACTCTGATAATAGTGTTGCTTAATATGCGCTAAATTGATGGTCTCACGAATACCTTCCATTTGATACAAATCCAGCATGTAAGCATGCAAATGAGGATAGTCGGCTATGCGCCTTAAATTACATTTAAAGTGCCCGACATAGACCGCATCAAAGCGGATCAAGGTGGTAAATAAACGCCAATCCGCCTCGGTTAATTCAGAACCCAACAAATAACGCTGAGCGCTCAAGACCTGCTCTAAAAAATCTAAACTTGCAAATAAGGGGACCACAGCCTCTTCGTAAGCCGCTTGGCTGGTGGCAAAACCAGCCCGATAAACGCCATTATTCACCGTCTCATAAATCCGTAGATTAAGTGCGTCGATGTCTTCGCGCAATGCTTGCGGATAGTAATCACCGAGTTTAGCGCCGAGTGAATCAAAAGCAGAATTAAACATACGAATAATGTCCGCCGATTCATTAGACACTATGGTTTGCCGCTGTTTGTCCCAGAGCACTGGCACGGTGACTCGCCCCGAGTAATCTGGAGCGGCAGCAGTATAGATTTGATGCATAAATTCAGCATGATGAAGCGGGTCTTTCACCACCCCTTCGCCCTCAGCGAAGGTCCAGCCATTTTCAGCCATGTACCAATGTACCACCGAATAATCGATGAATTCTTCCAGTCCCTTAAGCTTACGAAAAATTAAAGTCCGATTCGCCCAAGGACAAGCCAAAGACACATACAAATGATAACGGCCCACTTCGGCTTTAAAACCCGCCTCTCCAGTCGGGCCTGCGGAACCATCGGCGGTAACCCAATGGCGAAACTGAGCTTCACTGCGCTGAAAGCGTCCTTGATGCTTCGCCGTGTCGTACCACTGATCTTGCCATTCACCGTCAACCAATAAACCCATACCCGTTCCTCGTTGTTCAAGCTTAAAATCGATTATTTTGAAAATCGTCGAAGGCCTGCAGTACTTCTTCACGCGAATTCATCACAAACGGGCCTCCCCAGGCCACAGGCTCGTTCAAGGGCTCGGCACCAACTAACAATAGTCGACAAGCTGAATGACTGCTTAATTGCAACGCCTCACCAAAGTCTAGTACCGCTAACTGGTAAGCATTTAAAGGTTCTGGGTCATCCGCCACCTGAAGTTGCCCTTCAATCACGTAGATAAAAGCTTGTTGAGATTGTACCAAATCCAGCTGCAACTGCCCGCCCGCCACCATGCTAATATCCAAATAAGTCGCCGTTTGGTGCACCACTTGCACAGGGCCTTGAGTACCATCTGCCAACTCACCCGCAATGACCCGAATCAGATTACCTTGTAAATCTCGGCTTTGCGGGATCTGCTCGGCACTAAACTCTTGATAGCTTGGTGCCGACATTTTCTGCGCGGCCGGCAAATTAATCCAAAGCTGAAAGCCCTTTAATAAGCCGTCTTGCTGCTCTGGCATTTCGGAGTGAATAACCCCTCTGCCAGCACTCATCCATTGCACCCCACCAGCTTCAATCACCCCCTCATTACCGACGCTATCTTTATGTCGCATTTTGCCATTAAGAATATAAGAGACGGTTTGAAAACCACGATGCGGGTGTTCGGGAAAACCAGCCAAATAATCATCTGGCTGATCTGACTCAAAACAATCCAACATTAAAAAGGGATCCAGCATGGATAATTGCTGACTACCAAGAATCCGAGTTAACTTAACACCAGCCCCATCCTGGGTGGCTTGACCTGTCACTCGCTTAATCACGGTTCTGCGATGTTTCATTTTTAACTCCTAGCACTGAGAATCTTGAGCACAATTGATGTTTGTTTAGCACAAGCAAGCGCTATGCTTTTCGATTATCCAAGGAATAAGCACCAGCACCATGAGCAACTAATAATAGAAAGCCGCCCGCAACCGAAATATTTTTCATAAATAGGATCATCTGCATCTGGTCATCAACATTGCCGTGGAACAACAGCGCCGCCACGACACTAAAGCCTGCCAACAAAAAGGCCACGATACGGGTATTCCAGCCCACAACAATGGCCAAGCCACCGACCAATTCAAGGGCAATCACTAAGGGTAATAAAGCACCCGGCACTCCCATTGCCTCCATATAACCTTGAGTACCGGCATAAGCGCCAATTTTTCCAAAACCAGAAAGGACAAACATTAATGCTAAAAGTAAACGGCCAAGCGGTTGAGCCAATAATTGTATTTGTTTCATCTTCATTTCCTAATTGATGTGAGATCGACTGGGTCTCCCCAACTATTAGACTCAGCATAACCATCAATATTGGTTCAATAAATAGTGTGTTTAGCAAATTATTGTTCCTATAATAGCAACAATAGAACGATTCAAACGTTCAACTCGCGAGGTAAAGATGGGCCAGTTAGAAGACATGCAGATTTTTGTACGGGTGGTAGAAGCCGGTAGCATTACTCGAGCCGCCGAGCAGTTGGGAATGGCTAAGTCTGTGGTTAGTCGACGCCTAAGTGGCTTAGAGCAACGCTTGGGGATCAGCTTAATACAGCGTAGTACGCGCCGCTTAAAACTAAATGATTATGGCCAAAGCTATTACCAACGCAGCCTCGCAATTCTGGATGACATTAACCAACTCAACCACCAAACAAGCCAGCAAAATACCGCACTCAGTGGTTCCTTACATGTCGCCGTTCCTTTGTCATTTGGCCTCAGTCATCTCAATTCAGCCTTCGATGCTTTTATGCAGTTACACCCGCAGCTACAGTTAAAGATCAGCCTGACCGATAGCCAACAAGATTTAGTCGCCGAAGGAATCGACCTCGCATTGCGCATCGCCGAGCTAAAAGATTCGAGCCTCAAGGCACGAAAAATCACCCCAATCAACTTCCTTCTGGTTGCTTCAGCGAGCTATTTACAGCGGCATGGCACCCCCCAACACCCTGAAGATCTGAAGCAACATCAAATATTGCATTACAGCAATCTACCCACGACCAACTTTATTTTGTTCGATAGCAAAGGACTGCGTCATCAGGTGAATTATCAACCGCATATCTCCGCGAACAATGGTGACTTTTTAAAAGACATGAGTATTGCTGGTCATGGAATTAGCTTTAGCCCTAGTTTTATCGCTTGGCGTAGTATTGCCACTGGTGACCTAGTACCAGTATTGCCACAATATCGAACACCAAGTTTATACGCCTGGGCTATCTACCCGAATACTCGTTATTTATCACAACGAGCACGCTTATTAATTGATTTTTTATGTCAGCGCTTTGGCAAAAACCCCTACTGGGATCAGGCGATTGCTCAGCATTTAAAACAGCCCGCAGAACCACATTCGTGAGTCTCGACAAACTTTGAAGCAAGCTTTACTCATTTAATCACATGACTATCAAAAAGCGCTGTATTCTCAAGAGGTTTTATGTTTATCTTGCAACTTAATAAATATAATAGGCACGGCGAATCAAGCCAAATTTTGCTGAATTCAGCTTAGCCCGCTCAACCACTATTCGCAGCACCCATCATTTTTAACTCATCGCTAAGGAAAGTCATATGCCGATCGTTTTTGATTATGTTCTCACTGTTCAAGTCGCGCTGCTGATTTTTGCACTATTTGTGCTGAAATCATCGATTAAATTTGTGCCACAAAATGAAGCCTGGGTGATCGAACGCTTCGGTAAATATCAGTCCACCAAAGAAGCCGGGCTGAACTTTCTATTACCGATGATCGATCAGGTTGCAGCACGCCGAACCCTAAAAGAACAAGCCTTCGATATTCCGAGCCAAGCCGCAATTACCAAAGATAATATTTCACTCACGGTCGACGGCGTATTGTACTTTCGAGTCCTTGAGCCTTACAAAGCCACCTATGGTGTAGAAGACTATGTTTTCGCAATTACCCAGCTCGCACAAACCACCATGCGCTCAGAAATCGGTAAAATTGAATTAGATAAAACCTTTGAGGAACGTGACACCCTCAACGCTGAGATTGTCAATTCAATCAATGAAGCATCCGCCTCTTGGGGCGTCGCAGTCATGCGTTATGAAATTAAAGATATTACGCCACCAGCATCAATTATGGATGCGATGGAATCGCAAATGCGTGCCGAACGTGAACGTCGCGCTAAAATTCTCGAATCGGAAGGTGAAAAAGCCGCCGCGATTAATATTGCCGAAGGTCAAAAACAATCGCGTGTTTTAGCTGCCGAAGCTGAAAAACAAGAACAAGTATTAAACGCTCAGGGTGAAGCACAAGCATTAATAGCAGTTGCCGACGCACAAGCACAGGCGATTAATACTATTGGTGCCTCTGCGGCGACCGAACAAGGCCAAAAAGCGGTACAACTAGACTTAGCGACTAAAGCCATTGAAGCGAAATTGGCAATAGCCAAAGAATCAACCGTGGTATTATTACCTGATAGCAGCAGTGAAGCAGGCTCTTTAGTCGCCCAGGCAACTAGTATTTTAAATACCCTAAATCGAGGTTAAATCATGACTGAGCTGTTTGCCAATCACATTCCACAAACCATGGTTGCGCTAGGCTTGATCTTGCTGACCATTGAAGTTGGCCTGATCGGCTTTGCCACCTTTATTTTATTTTTTGTTGGTTTGTCGTTGGTGCTGACAGGCTCTTTAATTTGGTTAGATTTACTGGCTGATAGCTGGAATAGCATCTTGCTGTCGAATGCGATTGCCAGCAGCGTATTAGCCGGTTTGCTGTGGAAACCGATGCGCAAACTACAAAATCATTCCGATGATAAAACAGTAAGCAGTGACTTTGACGGTCACCGTTTCTTTTGTGAGCAAGCCATCGATAGACGCGGTCAAAGTAGCTATAAACATTCAGGGATTAGCTGGGTGTTAAAAAGCGAACACCCCATTGCCGCCGATACTGAAGTAGAAGTGATTAAAGTGGAAGTGGGAACCTTTTGGGTCAAGCCAGTTGATTAAATGCTTTCACTGGTAGAGCAATTGCTCTCACCAGTCCCTTTCAGTATACGCCATCACTTCTCAGTAGAATGCTCTGTTAGCGAACAGGCGCTTGATTCAGCATGCAAAACCCAAACAATTATGCTTAACTTAAGCCTGTTCTCCGCTCACTCTCGTAGGCTAAAATGGATGCTTAAATTGTTCACTAAACCCACTGTTTTATTGCTTATTATTGCTTTGAACGGCTGTAGTAGTATCGCCCCCACCGAAGCTCCCAAGGTTAATTTAGTCTCGGTTGTACCAGTCGGCAGTGATGGTATGGCTCCTAATTTCAAGATTAATCTGCGGGTGGTCAACCCCAACCAACAAGCCCTAAGCCTCGCTGGCGCCGTCTATTCCTTATCCTTGAATGGCCATGAAGTGGTCAACGGTGCCACCAGCGATTTACCCAGTGTTCCCGGCTATGGAGAAGCAAATTTTAGCCTGCCCGCCCAAGCCAACCTGATTGCCAGTTTTCGCTTGCTTAGCTCCTTAATGCAACAGTCGCGTCCGGAGTTAGCATATCAGGTCAAAGTGAAACTAGATCTCGGCAGCTTTTGGCCCGACATTACACTCAATGAGGAGGGCAAACTGAAGTTGGAAGATCTCGGCGATACTCTCAACTCAAGCCTATAGCTCGATGTCTCGCAACCGCTAAAAATGATACTAGCGCTGCGACGCAACACCAAACCGCTTGAGTTAAACTTGCCAATTAATCGGCTTTTGTCCCTGCTCACTCAGTAAACGATTGGTTTGGGAAAAATGTTGACAACCAAAAAATCCTCGGTGCGCCGACAAAGGTGATGGGTGCACCGCCGTTAAGCAATGATGCCGCGAGTTATCGATGGCTCGCCCCTTTTGTTGGGCATGTGCGCCCCACAATAAAAAGACCACACCAGAGCAGTGCTGATTAATTTGAGCGATCACCGTATCGGTAAATTGCTCCCAACCATATTTGGCATGAGAATGAGCCTTGCCCTGTTCTACACTCAATACGGTATTTAGCAGCAATACCCCTTGTTCAGCCCAAGCCAGCAGGTCGCCATGCTCGGGGATCTCAAAGCCACTGATATCGGTCGCCAATTCTTTATAGATATTACGCAAAGAAGGCGGGATCTTAATGCCCGGCGGCACACTAAAACTTAAACCGTGGGCTTGGTCTGGCCCGTGATAAGGATCTTGACCCAAAATCACCACCTTTAGTTTAGCCAAGGGCGTCGCTTCAAAGGCGGCAAATAACTGCGTATCGGCAGGATAAATCAGCTTCCCAGCCTGACGCTCATCTTTAATTCGTTTCATCAGAGTCTGAAAGTAAGCTTGTTGCTTCTCAGCCTCCAGTAATCTGTCCCATGTCAACGCTTTGGTCACGGTTTGCTCTCTATTAGTCACACGCCAACATCATAACTGATCGCCCAACAGATCGATATGCTGTGGGCTTCAGCTAATAAGACTCCGGCACAAAACTTTGCTCATGCAACGGCACTCTGACATAACCTTGGCGATCAATCGTCGGTAATTCGATCGCTGGATGCGGTAACTCTTGATAATCAATTTGCGATAACAGATGACGAATACAGTTGAGTCGCGCACGTTTCTTGTCATCCGAATTCACCACCCACCACGGAGAATGTTTGGTATCGGTATGCGCGAACATTTCATCTTTGGCTTGAGAATAGGCCACCCAACGAGAGCGAGACTCAAGATCCATCGGACTAAATTTCCAGCGTTTTAAGGGATTGTTAATTCGCTCGAGAAAACGCTTTTCTTGCTCTTCATCGGAAACCGAAAACCAATACTTCAATACAATAATACCGGAGCGGATCAACATCCGTTCAAATTCAGGACAGGCGCGAAGAAAATCTTGATGTTGCAGCTCATCACAAAAGCCCATCACCTTTTCCACGCCAGCACGGTTATACCAAGAACGATCAAACAGCACCATTTCTCCGGCCGCAGGCAAATGCGCCACATAACGCTGAAAATACCATTGGGTTTTCTCACGCTCACTCGGCGCAGGCAAGGCGGCAATCCGACAAACGCGAGGATTAAGCTTTTCCGCAATACGTTTAATCACTCCCCCTTTACCAGCCGCATCCCTACCTTCAAAAATCACCACCACTTTCAAGCCAGTTTCCACTATCCAGCGCTGTAGTTTCACCAACTCAACCTGCAATTCGGTTAAACACTGCTCATACTCTCGTTTACTCAATTTATCAGCCATAGACTCGCTCACCTTGTTTGTTCAACTGCATTGAAAATAAAATCAATAAATACAAAGAGTTAAATTAATAGATCGTAAAACTAATAATGCTTCACGCTAAGCATAACGATTTAAGCTTAGTAAATCCGTTCAGCAGAGTGAGCACTTGGTATGAATTTTCACTGACAATACTTTAAAAAAAAACTTAAAATGGTAACCTTAGGCGCCTTTATACACTCGCTAAGAACTCAGCATGGCAATCACAGGCACTCTTTATATCGTATCGGCCCCCAGCGGCGCAGGTAAATCAAGCATGATTAATGCTTATCTTTCGCGCCATCGCGCTTATCCCGCTCAAGTGTCTGTCTCGCATACCACCCGATCGGTCCGTCCCGGTGAGATCGATGGTAATCACTACCATTTTGTAGACCATCATCAGTTTAAACAGCTCATCGATGAACAAGCCTTCTTCGAATACGCCGAAGTATTTGGCAACTTTTATGGAACCTCTCGGCATAGCATTGAGCAAACCCTCGCCGAAGGGATCGATGTATTTTTAGATATCGATTGGCAGGGCGCTCGCCAAGTGAAAATGATGATGCCAGAAGCGGTATCGGTATTTATTCTGCCTCCCAGTCGTGAGGAGCTGGAAAACCGCTTGCACATGCGTGGCCAAGACAGCCCTGAAGTAATTAAAAAACGAATGAATGAAGCCGAAAGCGAAATGTCCCACTACGATGAATACGATTATCTAATCATCAATGGCAATTTTGATGAGGCGCTTAGTGAATTAACCGCCATCATTACGAGCCAAAGGTTACAAACTCGACAGCAAGCAGCAAAACACCAAGCCTTGCTAAATGAACTTTTATCGAAATAAATACCGTAAGTTCTAGCAAATCTTGCTAAGATCGGCTAGGATCTTGCGTCATTTTTAGTCAACATACATCAACGGAGCTGTGCATGGCACGAGTAACAGTAGAAGATGCAGTAGAACAAGTCGGCAACCGCTTTGACCTTGTCCTTATCGCCGCACGTCGCGCGCGTCAGATCGCAGTAGAAGGTAAAGAGCCTCTAGTTGACGCAGATAACGACAAACCCACAGTTATCGCTTTACGTGAAATTGAAGAAGGTTTGATCACCACCGAAACCATGGATGCTCAAGACCGTCAAGAACGTCAAGAACGTGAAGCAGCCGAATTGGCAGCTGTTGCAGCTATCGCCGATAAACGCATCTAGATCTTCCCGCTATAAAATTACCGTGCTGGGTTTACTCCGCACGGTAAAACTCCCATAATTCATTCAATCATATCTATCACTGCGATCCTCTGCTACTGAGGTACTGTTTGTATTTATTCGAAAGCTTGCGCGAAGTCGCTTCTAGTTATTTAAGTGAAGAACACGTGATCCTGTTACGTGATGCTTATTTATTAGGTCGAGATGCCCATGAAGGCCAGTTCCGTTCTAGCGGAGAGCCTTATATTACCCACCCACTAGCGGTGGCGCGGATTTTAGCCGAGG
This sequence comes from Agarivorans sp. QJM3NY_30, assembly GCF_050870855.2. Taxonomy (GTDB): domain Bacteria; phylum Pseudomonadota; class Gammaproteobacteria; order Enterobacterales; family Celerinatantimonadaceae; genus Agarivorans. The sequence goes on from NZ_CP194038.2 coordinate 4,988,635, forward strand.
TGAGGATGGACCATCAAACCCTCGCGGCCGCGATATTGCACGACACCATCGAAGATACACCGGTAACTTATGAACAACTCAGTGAACAGTTTGGCAGTGAAATTGCCGACTTGGTGGAGGGCGTAAGTAAGCTCGATAAAATTAAGTTTCGCGACAAAAAAGAAGCCCAAGTCGAAAACTTTCGCAAAATGATGATGGCGATGGTTCAAGATATTCGGGTGATTTTAATCAAGCTCGCCGACCGCACCCATAATATGCGAACCTTGGGTTCGCTGCGCCCAGACAAACGGCGCAGAATTGCCCGGGAAACCCTCGAAATTTACGCGCCCATCGCCAATCGGTTGGGGATCCACAGCATCAAAACTGAACTAGAAGAACTCGGTTTTGAAGCGCTCTATCCAATGCGTTATCGCGTCTTAAAAGAGTGTGTAAAAAATGCCCGTGGCAATCGTAAAGAATTAATCAACGGGATCCATCAAGAGCTACAAGGGCGGATCGAAGATGCAGGGATCGAAGCATCGGTGACTGGCCGCGAAAAAAACCTCTATAGCATCTATAAGAAGATGGTCAGCAAAGAGCTTCAATTCCATGAAGTGATGGACATTTATGCCTTTCGAATCATCGTTGACCAACTTGATACCTGTTATCGCGCCTTAGGTATTAGCCATAGCCTCTACAAACCTCGCCCTGGCCGATTTAAAGACTATGTCGCGATTCCTAAGGCTAATGGCTATCAAAGCCTGCATACCTCGTTGGTTGGCCCTCACGGCGTCCCTGTCGAAGTGCAAATTCGTACCGAGCACATGGACCAAATGGCCGATAAAGGTGTGGCCGCACACTGGACATACAAACAAGCAGGCGAAAGCCCTGGCACCACCGCACAAATTAGAGCCCAGCGTTGGATGCAGAGCTTGTTAGAACTACAGCAAAGTGCTGGCAGCTCCTTCGAATTTATCGAAAATGTGAAAACCGATCTGTTCCCCGATGAAATTTATGTATTTACCCCAGAAGGGAAAATTATCGAACTACCAGCCGGCGCCACCCCGGTAGACTTCGCCTATGCGGTCCATACCGATGTCGGCCACGCCTGTGTAGGCGCACGGGTAAACCGTCACCCTTTCCCTCTTAGCAAAGCCTTAAGTAATGGTCAAACCATCGAAGTCATCACCGCTCCGGGCGCTCGACCCAATGCCGCTTGGTTAAACTTTGTGGTGACCGGTAAGGCACGCGGTAAAATTCGACAATTGTTAAAAAATCAACGCCGCGAAGAATCGGTTAGTTTAGGCCGCCGCCTGTTAAATCATGCGCTAGGCAGTACCAAACTCGCCAACATCGATCCGGCACACCTGGAGCAGGTATTACAAGATCTAAAAGCGGAGTCTATCGACGATCTGTTAGCCGAAATCGGCTTAGGCAATGCCATGAGCATTGTGGTCGGTAGACGATTATTGGGCAATACCGAAGAACTTGGCCAACACAAGGGCAAAGGGATTATCGCGATTCAAGGCGCCGAGGGGTTGTTACTCACTTATGCCAACTGCTGTCGACCTATTCCCGGCGATCCGGTCGTGGCACATATAAGCCAAGGCAAAGGCTTAGTGGTGCATCTCGAATCCTGTAAAAATATCAGCGGCTATCAAAAAGAGCCCGATCGCTACATCAATGTCGATTGGTCAAAAGATGCCGAGAATACCAGCGAATACAAAACCGAAATGCGTATCGACATGGTTAATCACCAAGGGATCCTAGCCAGTTTAACCAATGTCGTAGCCTCGACTGGTGCCAATATCGTAAACATTGTCACCGAAGAAAAAGAAGGACGGGTTTATACCGTCGACTTGCTCATTACCACCCATAGCCGTATCCACCTAGCCAACATCATGCGAAAAATCCGAGTCATGCCAGAGGTATTACGGGTGGTTCGCTTAAGAAATTAAATAAACGAGAAACTAATGACACCTGAACGCCATCAGCGCATTCGCGCTATGTTAGACGCCCGCCAAACAGACTTAACCGTTTGTATGGAGAACGTACACAAGCCACATAACTTATCGGCGATTGTGCGTACCTGTGATGCCGTGGGTGTCGACCATGTACATGCCATTTGGGAAAACTATAAAGACGAACTTCGTCGTGGCACCGCCACCGGCAGTCAAAACTGGGTGAAAGTGCATAACCACGACAAGATCGAAGATGCAGTGGCTCAGTTACGCAACAGCGGCATGCAGATTTTAGCCACTAATTTGTCAGATAGTGCGGTAGACTTTCGTGAGATTGACTATACCAAACCTACCGCAATCTTAATGGGCCAGGAAAAATACGGGATCTCTGATACTGCGCTTGCCTTAGCCGATCAAGACATTATTATCCCCATGGTTGGGATGGTGCAGTCACTGAATGTTTCGGTGGCTAGTGCACTGATTCTTTATGAAGCGCAGCGACAACGCCAACTGGCGGGGATGTATCAGGGTCCTTGCTTGGTCAGCCCAGAAGAGCAAAACAGGATTATGTTTGAAGGCGGCCACCCGATTTTTGCCGACGTCTGCAAACGCAAGGGTTTACCCATCCCACAGATAGATGAACATGGCCAAATTGCCGCCGATGATACTTGGTGGGCCAAGGTACAAATGAACAAAGAAGCCTGGGATCATCTGGACGACGAGTCATAAGCGTCGCCAATCAACAGCCATTGACCTTATTGGTCAGTGGCTATGAGTCCATCGGCCGCTATTAACATCGCAACACCAGGCTACACTTATTCAAGTGAGGACTACTCGCTGTCACTCGAATATAGCTTAAATTGATAATCATCATCCCAAGGCAAATGATAACCCCATACCATCGGCTGGCCCACTTGCTTATCCACCCAAACAAACGGGGTAGCTAAGAATCGAGGGATCTCTAATCGGATGCCATTACTTTCTGCCTGATATAAAGACGCATGAGTTTCACAACGCACCAATAACATCACCACAATGATAATCAATAACCAACGCCAAAAACCTTCCATTGTTTATCCTATTTAGCTTAAGTCCAATTGTTACATCATGATTCGGCGACCACCTGCCAATGCGCTTGCAGAGCCTGTTGGATCTGGCTCACCTGCTTCGCACGCTGCTCAGGGCTGTAGGCTTTGAGCGGCAATTGTCCCCAAATGGCTTGCGGCCACAACGGATCATCATGAAACCTCACCACATGATGCACATGTAGCTGCGGCACCACATTTCCCAAAGCAGCAAGATTTAATTTATCCCCTTGATAGAGGTCCATTAAGGCTTCACTGACCCGTTTAGATTCTCGCCAAAACTGCGCTTGTTGACAATTATCCAACTGGTAAATATCAGCAATATTATCTTCCATTGGTACTAATACTAACCATGGAAATTGACTATCATTGATTAATAATACTCGGCATAGTTCAAAATCGCCGAGCCAAATGCCGTCTTTTGCCAATTGCGGATGTAACACAAAATCAGTCATCGTATTTCCTAAGATGTGGGTTTTTAGGCTCACCAATACAAACCTTCAGTGCTTAAACCTTTGCCGATTCCTTAGCTCGCCCTCACAACATCAGAAACCAAGAAATAAACACCAATCAAAAGATGATTATACGGCGAGCTTCAGCACAATGTTACGCTTTTATACTAGAACATAAATCATTCGATACTAGCACCAAAAAACAAAGACTAAGGGGATGTCACAACGCTTTTCAAACGACTTGAGCATGCGCACAACAAGCCCCATGATTTAAGTAGAGTTCTTATGTTATTTAATATAAAAATCAATCACTAATATCCAGGATTCAAGTTCAAAACCCAGCTCATCCCAGAAAGTCTTAGGCTTCAATTTTTAAACATCTGCTATTTTTAGTAGGAGGATATAACAATCGGTGGATAACATGCGAACAATACTATTGTGCTGCGCTCTCAGTAGCGTGAGTCTCGCCGAAGAATGGGATCCATGGTTAGATGAATTTAGCCCGTCAACCCTCAGTCGCCAGCAACAAATCGAAGAATTAATCTGGTTTAAACAAGCCGCCAAACCCTATCAGGGAATGACCATTCGTGTTGCAACCGAGCGTATAAGCACACATTGGTATGAAGCAACCGTTATCGCACCATTATTTCAAGATCTCACCGGTATTAGGGTGATCCATGAAGTCATTAATGAAAATGACGTGGTCAAAAAATTACATAATCAAATCGATTTAGGCATCAACCATTACGACATTTATGTGAGTGACAGCGATCTCATTGGTGGCCATTACCGCTCCAATAAAATACTCAATTTGAGTCATTTTATGCAGGAAGAAGGCAAAGCCGTTACCCTGCCAAATTTAGACTTAAGCGACTTTATGGGACTTGCCTTCACCACCGATCCATATGGCAACTTATTACAGTTGCCGGATCAACAATTTGCAAACCTCTATTGGTATCGACAAGACTGGTTTGAGCGCCCAGAACTGCAACAACGATTTGCTCAACTATATGGCTATCCACTGGCAGTACCTCAGAACTGGTCAGCTTATGAAGACATCGCTGAGTTTTTCACCATTCACGTCAAAGAGCTTGATGGACAAAAAGTATATGGTCATATGGACTTTGGTAAAAACGACCCTTCATTGGGTTGGCGGATCTCCGATAGTTGGTTATCGATGGCAGGGGTGGGGGATGTTGGTCTACCAAACGGTCTACCAGTCGATGAATGGGGGATCCGTAACCAAGATTGCCACCCTGTAGGCGCAACTGTAAAACGAGGCGGGGCTCTCGACTCACCCGCAGCCATATACGCGATAGAAAAATATGCCGATTGGCTGAAACGTTTCGCCCCCCCCGAGGCTATCAATTTAGATTTATATCAAGCCCAAGCCGAACTAAAAAAGGGACACATTGCCCAACAGATATTTTGGTATACCGCCTTTATCCCCGATTTAAGCCATCCCAACCTACCATTGACTGACTCCCAAGGATTACCGCTTTGGCGGGTTGCACCTGCACCACGCGGCGCTTACTGGCAACAAGGAATGAAATCGGGTTATCAAGACGTGGGCGGTTGGACCTTATTAAAATCAACAAGCTTAAAAAAACAGCAAGCGGCTTGGCTGTATGCTCAATTTAATGTTGCTAAAACCGTGTCTCTGAAAAAAACCATGGTCGGCCTCACGCCGATCCGACTCAGTGATGTCAACTCAGACAATTTCAGCGCACGCTCTGCAGAATTGGGAGGCTTAGTCGAGTTTTACCAAAGTGAGGCTCGTAACGAATGGACTCCCACGGGCTTTAATGTCCCCCACTACCCAAGCTTATCGGAGCTTTGGTGGCAATACATTGGTCGAGTGAATCAACCGGGAGCCAACATTCCACTCATCATGAATGAACTCGCCGAACACATGGATAGGGGTTTAGCAAAACTCAATCAACACAGCCAAACTCAATGCAACCCTCAACTCAATCCCATCGAAGATAAACAGTATTGGTTAAATCAACCCGGTTCACCTAAACCGCCCCTGAGCAATGAAAAACCGCAAGGTAAAACAATCAACTACTCAGACTTGTTACAATCATGGAAAAAGTAATCATCGCACTTTATTTGGGGCTGATGGCACTGGCCGCAAATGCCAGCTCCTTGATTTTTTATACTCATGTCAACCCACCCTATGTAATTCAAGAGCAACAACAACTCTCGGGGCTTAATATTGATATATTTCAATTACTCAAACAAAAAAGTGGACTCGATCTCCAACTCAGGGTTTTGTCTCCTAAACGAGCCTACAAGCTCACTCTCTACTCCCCCAATAGCTGCGTATTTACGATTGAACGAACTGAATCAAGAGAAAGCTTATTTACTTGGATAAGTCCACTATTCGCCAATCGTTTCGCCCTGTATCAACGACATAAGAATGCCAAAAACTTACGTAGTTTGGCTGATTTTAATGGTATAAAAATAGGCAGCTACCTCGGTAGTAGCGTGAGCGAGTACTTAAGTAGTTTTAATTTGAAACTAGACTTAACAACAACCAACCTAAACAGCGCCGAAAAACTCCACCGAGAACGAATCGATGCCTGGGCCAGTGATACATTATTAACCGCCTATATACTGGAAAATAATAATTTAGATATTAACCCGCAAGGATTTGAGTTTTATAGCTCATTAGAAGCCATCGCCTGTAATAAACAAAGTAATCCAGCTATATTGCAGCGCCTACAAGAGCACTTAAACCAACTACAACGCTCCGGAGAGATAAACAAACTGATACAGCACTATCAACGACTATATGGGATAAACACAGATTGATAGAGCCATTGAGCGCAGTTAGCGATGATTTAGGCCCGCCAACATGAATAAATAATGAGTTAGATTAGTACTAAAAGCGCGAAATTATCACCGATAATACATATCAATATCTAGCCAATGAAGACAAACAAAAAAACAGCCTAAAGAGACTGTTTTCTTATAAGGAATTGTGAAGGATTAGACTTTTAAGTTAACCAAGTAAGTCACTAATTGATTGAGCTCTTCAAGAGATTTAACCGATCCAGTGTTCACTTGATATTTACCATTAATCACTAAAGCGGGTACCCCACGAATTTTATAGTTAATGGTATTTTTATCCATCTGCGACACCATGCCATTGACCACAAAACTGTTGGCAGCACTGTCAAATTTCTTGGCATCCACACCATTGGCAACAAAAATATCGCGAATATCATCACGACTAGAAAAACGCTGGCGCTTAACATGGATTGCATCAAAAATAGCGCTGCTTACTTGCGAATCCACATTTAGCATTTCTGCCACAGCATAGGCACGAACCATTTCTTCGCCCATGACTTTACCACCGAGAAAACTCACATGGTTCTTCTTAAATGCAACTCCAGCAGGCAAAGAGGATTGAATGCTTTTCGCTACCGGTTCAAACTTATAACAATGGGGACAGTAGTAAGAGAAAAACTCCATAACTTCGGGCTTTGCGGTGGCGGTTTGCTTAATCACTTCATAATGTGTGCCTTGCTTAAAGTCTGTCGCCAATGCCATCGGTATAACCAACAGCGCCATGAGAGCAATCAGTATTTTTTTCATCAATCTAAAATTCCTTCAATGTACCCATAAAAAACCGAGCATAAAGATAAGCAAGTACTCGGTCAATCGCTTTACCATGACTTTATCACCCCCTCCGCGAGAGCGAAGGGATGATAATAAGAGTCATTAGCTTCCATTTATATATAAAATAAAAATAAAAACAAATACTTAAGTTTATCTAGGTAAGCATTAACGCCTACAACCTACAACAAGATGAATAGCAGCGTTCAACAATCCCGCGCGACTTAAGTGTACCAGTGTCCGTTTTCAAACATCACTTCGGCCTCTGCAGGCTGATGAATTAAGCTTGCATAACAGTGCTCAATTTCACTGCGCCTAATTTTTAATGTGGGCGTGAGCAAGGCATTATCAACATTCCAATCCTGCTCTACCACTATCAAATGAGACAGTTTGGCATGGCTTTCCAGATGCTGATTTACCTGAGTTAGTGTACGGCCTAAGCTGGTTTCGATTTGCTGCTGCGAATGCTGCTTCAGCTCAGCAGCTAACACAACTAAGGCGCAGGGCTGAGTCAATGCACTACCAACCACACACACCTGTTCTATCATCGAATTTTCCGCAAGGCGCTGTTCAATAGGAACTGGCGCAACATACTTTCCTTTCGCCGTTTTAAAACTTTCTTTAAGCCGGCCTATAATTTTTAGATAACCGTCGCTATCGATGGTTCCCTTATCACCAGTGTGCAGCCAACCATCGACCAACGCCTCGGCGCTCAACTCTGGGTGTTTATAATAGCCTCGCATCATCGCTTTGCCTTTCACCAGAATTTCACCTTGATTGGACAGCTTCAATTCTACCCCAGGGCCAACTTTACCGATGGTTCCTATCTTATCGGCTCTAAAAGGCACATTTAAACTGCCATAGGCTAAGTTTTCGGTCATCCCCCACGCTTCTGAGATGTTAAGACCGAGCGTTTGATACCAGTGTAATAAGGCGGGGGCAATCGGTGCGCTGCCACAACCTAAAATACGCGCCTTATTCAACCCCAAAGCCTTTCTTATTTTTAATTTGATCAAACTCGACAACAGCGGAACCGTCAGTAACAACTTAAGCTTCTTAGGGGGGATTTTTTCAAATACGCCTTGCTGAAAACGTGCCCATAGCCGCGGTACCGAAATAAATAAGGTTGGTTGAACACTGCGTAAATTGTCGGCAAAAGCGGCTAACGATTCAACAAAAGATACCGTAGGTTGACCGCTAAAAATACTCGTGCCTTGTATATAAACACGCTCAGTAATGTGGGCTAAAGGGAGGTAGGAAATCATCCGGTCATCACGATTGGCCTCTAATACCACAATCAGACGCTCGCAGGCATAGCGATAAGCAGCAAAACTAATTTCAGCACCTTTCGGCTCACCAGTACTACCAGAGGTATAAATAATGGTCATAATGTCTTGCGCCGACCAAAGATGATGTTTGTCGATGGCCGACAAACGGTCTAACCAGTCTTGCCATTGAATATCGCAAGCCATAGTGTGGTAAGGCATTGCCACCGTAGTTAAACCATCAGGAATTGCGGCCGCTTGCTTATCCCAATCATCTAACTTACCAACAAACAATAACTTTGCTTCACTATGCTGCAGCACAAAGCGGATGGTATCGACACTGGCGGTGGCATAAATAGGCACACTAATACAACCGGCCATGATAATAGCCAAATCAGCGATAAACCATTCTGCGCTATTTTTGGCCAAAATCGCCACTTTGTCACCCGGCGCTAAATTTTGTTGTCGCAGCCCTTGAGCAATTTGCCCAGCTTCACGAGCCACCATTGCCCAAGTTTTTTCATGAAATACACCATCAATCGGCTGGCGTAAATAGACCTGTTGTGGTTGTATGCGTTGCCAATGCATCAAAGCGTCCACTGGTGTCACAAACTTTTTCATAACAAACCCCTTACAAAAAACCAACCTTTACAGTTAATCCTATATCGATAACTACAGGATGCCAGCTAAATCAAAATATTAGCCTAGGGAATGTGACAAACACTCGGTTTAAAGCCAAGTTTTAAAGGGCGTTTTCGCTAACATACTATTGTAATATTGCCGCTGTCCGGTGACTTCTTCTGCTAACCAATCGGGCTTTTCAAAATGCTCTTGTTCGCTGTTTAATTCAACTTCTGCTACGATCAGCCCCTGATTATTTCCAGTAAAAACATCTACTTCATAGGTATGTTGACCCACTGGTACCAAATAACGCAACTTATCGATAGCCCCCGGCTCACACAAATTTAATAATTGCTCGGCTTCGGCCAAAGCCAAAGGCTGTTCCCATTCGAAACGACTCAAACCAGCGGCATTACTCACGCCTTTAATCGTTAAGTAGCCCTGCTCTCCCTGGATCCGCACCCGAACCGTACGCTGCTTATCGCTGTTGAGATAGGCCTGCACTATCCGCAAGGAGGCTGTCGCTTGGGCAACAAAATCCATATTTTTCACTAAAAACTTACGCTCAATTTCGAGGCTCATATTAATATCCTGGCGTTAATGACAATGGCGGCTGCTGCAAGGCAGATAATTGCTCTTTAAGCGCCAGAATCTGATCTTCCCAATAACGCTGTGAATTAAACCAAGGAAAGGCACGTTGAAAAGCAGGATCTTCCCAGCGACGTGCCAACCACCCCATATAATGGATCATCCGCATCGCCCGCAGTGGCTCAATCAGCGCCAACTCTCGCTTATCAAATTCACAAAATGATTCATAACCTTCAAGAAAAACCTCTAATTGCAAACGACGCTCGTTATCATCGCCCGCCAACATCATCCAAATATCTTGCACAGCTGGACCATTACGCGCGTCATCCAAATCCACCAGCATCGGCCCATCACGCCACAAAATATTACTGGGGTGACAATCGCCATGTAAGCGAATAATTTTATTGGGCTTGTAGGCCACTTTCGCCGCATCCGCAACTTGTTCGGCAATAGTAAAAAAGGGTAAGGCGAGGCCTTTAGGTAACCAATCCTTAAGCAAGGCAATAGGTTGCTCTAACATCTCTTCGGTATTGATCGATAAACGATGTTCAAATAACTGACGCCCCACACGTTGGTGCATCCGTCCCAAATATTGACCAACCCGTTCCAGTTGATCAAGATTATCCACTTCAAAGCCTCGCCCACCCACACTAAGAAAAAGGGCAAACCACCAACCTTGATACGCAAACAAGCTTTGACCATCGCGAACAATCGGAGCAACAACAGGAATCTCAGACGCAGCCATCGCTAAACTAAATAGATGTTCTTCGATAATCTGTGCTTCGCTCCAACGCTCAGGACGATAAAATTTAACCACATAACGCAAGTCATCTTCAGCCATAAACTGATAGACCCGGTTTTCATAGGAATTTAAGGCAAGTAAACCACTACTGGGGTAGATCCCCTGTGATTCAATGGCATCTAAAATTAGATCGGGATGCAATTCGGCAAATAGGAAGGCGCTCATAGAATGACTTCAGCACTATGGGTAAGTTATCCGCGCAGTGTAACAGTAAAACGATCAGCCTAGCCAGCCGACAAGGAGGCTTAGCTTTGCTGAAAAGCCAAAACGACAATGTAAATACAGCTTAACCAGCCCACCGCGGCTAAGGCTGAACGCAAATAAGCTTGACCCAAAAGATAAACCAAGGGATGTAAGATCCTGACCAACAAATATACAACGGCAGGCAAATCGAGCAATTGCGGATCTAAACCAGAAAAGTAAGCAATCACGATAACAGCGATGAATAAAACTAAGGCTTCCCAGGAATTTTGTTGGGCAGCGTAGATCCGCTGCCCGCGTTTATCCAATTGTAGCGCTTGCTGGCGAGGGTCCTGATTATCCACTCGTCCCAGCTGCCGCTTACGCATCCAAGAGCCAAATGCTGCCAATAAATAGGGCAGCATTAACAATAAAGCCAAGCAGCTTAACGCCACGCTCATGCGACGTTAACCACCACTAATGAAGCGACTATGTTGCGTGACCTGCTGGCCATTACTTTGAATGACAAACTCAATATCGGTGATCGGTCGCGGTAGTAAATAAGGGTCACTCACCAGAGTTACCGGTAAATTAAGCACTTCGCCACCCTTAACCTCTACTTGCTGAGCACCCAGCCATTCAACCTCTTCTAGACCGAGCACACTCAACTGAAACGCTTGCGCTTCAGAGGACTTATTAATCACCTTGAGGGTGTAAGTATTTTCGATTAAGCCCTCGGCATTTTCATTGTATAAAGATGAGCGATCACGCAATACATCCAGTTGCATCGGTTTAATATTAATCAAAGTCATCACAAAGGCGACTAACATCACCGTTAAAACCACGCCATAACCAATCAGTTTGGGTCGCAGGATTGCGGTTTTCTGACCCGCTAAATTATGTTCGGTTGTATAACGGATCAAACCTTTCGGATAGTGCATACGCTCCATGGTTTGGTCACAAGCATCGATACAAGCACCACAGTTAATACACTCATACTGCAAACCTTCACGAATATCGATCCCCGCGGGACAGACTTGTACGCAGAGATCGCAATCCACACAATCACCTAAACCAAGCGCTTTGGGATCGGCATTACGTTTACGCGGTCCTCGCGTTTCGCCGCGTTGAGTATCGTAACCCACGATGAAGGTATCTTTATCAAACATCGCTGATTGAAAACGCGCATAGGGGCACATATGAGTACATACAATGGTGCGCATCCAACCTGCATTGGCGTAAGTGGCAACCGCGAAGAAAATAATAGAGAAGGTCACGCCGCTGGTTGCGTTGAACGTAAAAAAATCCCACCACAACTGTTTAACGGGTACAAAATAGGCGGCAAAAGATAGTGCCGTAAACACCGATACAGCGCCCCAAGCGGCATGCTTAGCGGTTTTACGCCAAATTTTATTCACATTCCAGGCAGATTGATCTAACTTACGCCGCTTATTAGCACTGCCTTCAATTCTTTCTTCAAACCAGATAAAAATAAAAGTCCACACCGTTTGCGGACAAAGATAGCCACACCAAACCCGCCCTAAGAAGGTGGTTATAAAAAATAGAGCGAAGGCGGCAATAATGAAAAAGCCAGCCAGTAGCAATAAATCTTGCGGCCACAGAGTAAGACTAAAAAAGTGATATTGCCGAGCTGCGATATCAAACAAAATCGCTTGGCGATCGCCGTAGGGGATAAATGGCACAAGCACAAAAGCGGCAATAAATAACCACCCCATATATTTGCGTACACGTTGGAACAAGCCTTTTTGTTCACGTACATAAATCTGTTCTTGAGGGTTGTATCGATCGACCGGCGCACGTTTCTTGGCATTTGTTTTTCTAGCGGGTGGACTCACGTCTTTAACGGGAATTCGTTCACTCATCACTCAATCCTTTTGAGGGGCATCAATCGTTTACAGGCTTACCTATAAAACAAGTAAGCCCTAACAAACTGGCGGGCAATACTAAGCTTTAATACCTCGAGCTTTTAGTAACGCAGTTTTAAAATCATCTTCGCAATCTTTAGCTAGACCAGGGATCATCTCATCCTTGGCTAGATTCAACATTTTCAATTGATAAATTAAAACATCGTCAGTTAACTCACTCAAAGGTTGTTTAAACCCTGCTTGGTCGGCGATTTGGGTGAGCATTTCGACTAAATTTAACTCCGGCTGTTGACGCCAAACCGGCTTGAGTAAATCGATTAGCTCTTCAATACGATGTAACTGCATACTCATTCTATTTCTCCACGAGCGGCCACTACAGCTTGGTTTCTACCTAACTGCTTGGCTCTATATAGGGCTATATCAGCCTTGTTTACGAAGTCTTTAGCATTCTGTTGCGCCACAGGAATAAGACAGGCTATTCCAATGCTCACGGTCACATAGCTAGCCACCGTGGAGTACTCGTGCCGCAACTTTGCCTCTGCAAGTAGTGTTCTGATTCGTTCCGCAACTTGCAATGCGCCTTTAGTATCGGTATTAGGCAAGATCATTACAAACTCTTCGCCGCCATAGCGAGCAACGATATCATCTTCACGCTGTAAGGCTTGTGTAAACAGACTCGCAACCAAGCTTAAACACTGATCTCCAGCGACGTGCCCGTAATGATCGTTATATGGCTTAAAGAAATCAACGTCGATCAATAATAAACTTAAGGAAGTTTTAGCTCGGCCACTTAAACGCCAATGCTGAGCCAAGGATTGCTCAAATATCGCCCGATTATATAAACCGGTCAGCGCATCTCGCTCGCTTTGTTCACGCATCAAGGCATGACTATCGGCCAACTCTAAAACTTTAAGCCGATTTCGCGCACCCTCGGTAAAATTTGCCTGAACCAAGGCTTCAGCACGCTTCAAAACTAAATTTAGCTGCACCCAGCTCAACCACAGCACTAAACAGGCCACCAATTCGACTTGACTACGATCCACCGAAACTACCGTTAGCGCCAATAAAATGGGCAAACAAAAACCATTGAAGCTACTAATGCTTAATAAATTGGGAACCACCACCAAGGATAACAGTGAGCCGAGTAAAATCATTAACAACAGGCGCTCTGCGCCACCTAAGTCTGGGGCAAATAGCAAGATACCAACCCCCCATAAGATCCCACTACTAGTCGACAAACTAAAGTAACGAACGAGCTGTGAAGCAGGCGCTGAATGCGCCGAAAAGTCACGATTTAGGCGCAAGAAAAAATAAAATGCCGCCGCTAAAAGCAACATGCACAGTAACCAAATGAAACCCGGTACAAAACGATAATCAGGAGAAAATAGCCACCACCATAACAAACTATACAGCGCGGTCATTAATGCCACCAAACGACCACTATTCAGTAAATAATGGGCATTATCAGACTTTATTTGAAGCTGTACATTGCGCAAACATCGATCCTTGTTAGCAACATTAGTGAACAATTTGTGGTCATTGTAACAACAACTCGAACAGCCCGCACACCAAAACAAGAGTTAAAAACTAGACAAAAAACTTAAAAAATAATGAATTTTCGATAAATGTGCCACATTTGGCAAATACAAAACACAGGCTTTCATAGTATTTTGATCTGATTGCTTGCGTCTTTTTTCCCAGAAAGGGTAAAGTGCTAGCCGCAAGTTACGGTCAATAAACTTGCAACTCGGTCAATTAGGTTAAGTATCTAAGGAACAAGGTCAATGCTGGACAATATCAATCCAACTCATACACAAGCGTGGAAAGCGCTACAAGCGCATTTCGAGGCACAGAAAGATGTTCAACTCAGCGAATTATTCGCCGCTGACGCTGAGCGCTTCAAGCGTTTTTCAGTTTCGTTTAACGAGCAAATTTTACTCGATTACTCGAAAAACCTGATCACTAACGACACAATGCAACAGCTGTTTGCACTCGCCAAAGAAACCAAGCTCGATGGCGCGATTAAGGCAATGTTCTCTGGTGAGAAAATCAACCAAACAGAAGGGCGTTCTGTATTACATACCGCCTTACGAAATCGTAGCAATACCCCGGTCATCGTAGACGGCGAAGACGTCATGCCTGCGGTTAATGCGGTATTGGAAAAAATGCAAGGCTTCTGTCAAAAAATCCACTCCGGTGAATGGAAAGGTTATACAGGCAAAGCCATTCGCAGCATTGTAAATATTGGGATTGGTGGTTCAGACTTGGGTCCAGTGATGCTTACTGAAGCGTTGGGTGCTTACAAAATTGAACATATCAAAACCTACTTTGTTTCGAATGTAGATGGCACTCATATTGCCGAAATTCTAAAACAAGTCGACCCCGAAACCACCTTATTCCTAGTGGCATCAAAAACCTTTACCACCCAAGAAACCATGACTAATGCGCATAGCGCACGCGATTGGTTCCTAGCTGCGGCGAACGATCAAGCCCACGTGGCTAAACATTTTGCAGCCCTGTCAACCAACGGCCCTGCAGTTGCCGAATTTGGTATCGACACCGACAACATGTTTGAATTTTGGGATTGGGTTGGCGGTCGTTACTCTTCTTGGTCGGCGATTGGTTTATCAGTCGCGTTAACGGTAGGTTACGATAACTTCATCGAATTGCTCGAAGGCGCGCATGCCATGGACAAGCACTTTGCTGAAACCGATTTTGAACAAAACTTACCGGTAATCCTTGCCTTGCTTGGCATTTGGTACAATAACTTCTTCGGTGCGGAAAGCGTTTCGATTCTGCCTTACGACCAATACATGCACCGCTTTGCAGCTTACTTCCAACAAGGTGACATGGAGTCCAACGGTAAAAATGTCGACCGTAATGGCAACCCGGTTGATTACCAAACCGGCCCAATTATTTGGGGTGAGCCGGGAACTAACGGTCAGCACGCCTTCTACCAATTAATTCACCAAGGCAGCAAGTTAATCCCATGTGATTTTATCGCACCAGCAGTGAGCCACAATCCTTTGTCTGATCATCATCAGAAATTAATGTCTAACTTCTTTGCCCAAACCGAAGCCTTAGCCTTTGGTAAGTCTCGCGATACCGTTGAAGCAGAGTTAGTGGCCGCAGGTAAATCAGCTGAAGAAATTGCTGAACTGGCACCGTTTAAAGTATTCACTGGTAACAAACCAACCAACTCTATTTTGCTTAAGAAAATCACCCCTTACTCTTTAGGTGCACTGGTTGCGATGTACGAGCACAAAATCTTCGTACAAGGCGTTATCTGGAACATCTTTAGCTTCGACCAGTGGGGCGTAGAGCTTGGCAAACAGTTGGCCAACCAAATTTTGCCCGAACTAAAAAGCCAGCAAGCCGTCACCGCTCACGACAGTTCAACCAACGGTTTAATTAATACCTTTAAAGCCTGGAGCTAAACTTTAGCTTTTAAACGTAAAACTAAATGCAAAGAGCTGGCCCAGGCCAGCTTTTTTTTATGCCCACCATTCCAACAACGAGCAATAAATAATCAACTAATATAAACAAGCCTATACTCAAAATATAAATATTGGCCAATCAATGCAGCTACAAGAATTACTGAAAACCAAAGATAATAACTTCAAGCTAATAAGGATGTTAGCGGCATGTTTAGTGGTATACAGCCACAGCTTTTGCTTGGCGACAGGTAATGAACACAGTGAGCCCATCGCCCAATATCTAGGCTTATCCTTAGGCTATATTGCGGTGGATATTTTCTTCATTACCAGTGGTTTGCTAGTTTGTAAAAGTTTACTTACCGCAAGATCTTTAACTATTTTTGTATTATCCCGATGCCTCAGGATCTACCCTGCACTGATCACCTCTGTTATTTTTTGTTGCTTACTCGGTTTACAACTTTCTAAATTAAGCCTAGGCCAATATTTGAGCCATAACGAGACCCAAAATTTTCTGATCTACAATAGCTCTATTATTGTTGGCGACTACCAAATGCTACCCGATGTATTTACCAGTGCTCCCTACAACCGCAGTGTGAATGGTTCGCTATGGACCCTGCCATGGGAACTAAAGATGTATTTAATATTAACTGGGTTTGGAGTGACTTATCAGTTTGCTAGAAAACTAAAAGTTGCCGTAAACTGGCTACCGACAGTGATCGTCCTCACCGCCCTTATCTGCCTAATGTTATTTATTCATGACCAGCTCAGTGGTCGCGAGCCGCATTGGTTTTATAGTAAATTCTATCGTTTCGCGAGCGCCTTCTTTATCGGCGGTAATCTCTACGTTTTTAGGGCTTGGATTGGCATCAACTACAAAGGCATGTTAGCCGCCATACTGATACTGCTGTTGGCATTCTTCAGCCTCAACCAGAGTTTGTTTTTTATTAGCTACCTAATCATCACTCCCTACTTAATCATGTGTTTTGCTTATCTACCTAAAGGAAAAATTCTGCATTACAATCACTTGGGCGACTATTCTTACGGCATGTACATTTATGCATGGCCAATACAGCAACTGATAGCCACCACAATCCCGAAAGTGACAGCGATTCATATGTTTGTGATGGCTTTCTGTTTAACCCTGCTACTCGCTTATTGCTCTTGGAATTACATAGAAAAACCCGCTTTGGCACTCAAGAGACATTTATACCAGCCGTCGTCCTAAAGCAGATTAATTTTATTCATTCCATTATTGTTCAAGCGAATCCAACGAAGCACGAAACACTCTAGAAATAGCCATTGGCTAAAGCAATTAGTTGTATGCTAAGTTCCTTTAGTACATTCGCCGCTAAACCTATAATATAGACCGAGCCAATCGTGACCAGCCAAGCAATTCAAGGATTTCTACTCACAGCCAATAGCTATGACCGTCAAGGTCAGGCTCATATTCAGCTGTGGTTGGCCAGCGAACAAGGTGCTATTTGCCTCGAGATAGATGATCAACAGCCAGTTTTTTTTGTTCTCAACCATCAGTTAAATGCGGTGCTCGCCCTGCTGGGATCACAGCTAAACCGTCATGCTTCGGTGTCCCTAAAAACCTTCCAACACCAGCCGGTAAGCGCACTCTATTTTTCTAGTATCAAAAACCACAGCCAAGCTGCGCAACAGTTAAAACAGGCAGGATTAAGCTGTTTTGAGAGCGATATAAAACTGCATGAGCGTTTTCTCACGGAACGCTTTTGTTATGGCAGCATGCTGTTTACTGGCCTGCAGAGTCATGACTCTCGTTACCCCGCCTTGCAGCAGGCAAAAATTAAAGCGGCGCAATATACGCCCCAACTGTCGGTATTATCGCTAGATATTGAGTGCAGTGAAAAAGGTCAGCTATATTCAATTGGTTTATATAGTGACAACTACCAACGGGTACTGATGATCGGCCCAGAGCAAGCCGCCGACACGCCAATCACTTGGCTAGCCAATGAGTACGCACTATTAAAACAATTAGAAGTAGAGTTTCAAAACCTCGACCCAGACATCATCATTGGTTGGAATGTCATCAATTTTGATTTTCGACTGCTGGTTAAACGCGCTGCCGTGCATGGGATTAAATTGGCCATTGGTCGCCATCATGGCATTGCCAGATGGCGTGAACGTCACGATATGCCTCACATCGGTTTTATTAGTATCCCCGGGCGAGTGGTGATCGATGGCATCGACTCGCTAAAATCAGCGACCTACCACTTTGATAGCTTTAGCCTAGAAAATGTGGCTCGGCAGCTATTAAACCGAGGCAAATTGGTAGCCGAAGTTGAAGATAGAATGGCCGAAATAAACCACAATTTTGCCCATGATAAGCCACAGCTAGCCGCTTACAATTTAGAAGACTGTAAGTTAGTACTCGATATTTTCAAGCATACCCAACTCCTTGAATTTCTTTGCTTACGCGCACAACTCACCGGTTTAATGCTGGATAGAAGTGGCGGTAGTGTTGCAGCTTTCACCAATGTTTACTTACCCAAGCTGCATCGCGCGGGTTATATCGCGCCTAACTTAAGCCATGACTTTGTCGCCGACAGCCCTGGCGGCTTTGTGATGAACTCTAAGCCTGGGCTATATAAAAATGTACTGGTACTCGATTTTAAGAGCCTCTACCCCTCTATTATTCGCACTTTTAAAATTGATCCCTTAGGCTTAATTGAAGGCCTAGCAAGCCCAGACAATGCCATTGAGGGCTTTAGAGGCGGCGTATTTAGCTGCGACAAACATTTCTTACCCGATATTATTAATCAGCTGTGGTTACAGCGCGATCAAGCCAAAGCGAATCAAGACAAAGCCCGTTCGCAGGCGATCAAAATTTTGATGAATAGCTTCTATGGAGTGCTTGGCTCTACCGGTTGTCGCTTTCACGATCCCCGCTTGGCAAGCTCAATTACCATGCGCGGCCACCAGCTGATGCAACAAACCGCAGACTGGATCACCGAACACGGCTACCAAGTGATTTATGGTGATACCGACTCTACCTTTGTCTGGCTCAATCAAGAACTAAGTCCAGAACAAGCGAGTGCCATTGGTCAACAACTAGCCAAAGAAATCAACCTTTTTTGGCGCAATAAGCTCAGCCAAGAAATGCAGCTAGAGAGCTACCTAGAAATTGAATTTGAAACTCACTTTTCACGCTTCTTAATGCCGACTATACGCGGCTCAGAAACTGGCAGTAAAAAACGCTATGCGGGTTTAACTGCGCACAACCAAATGGTGATTAAAGGACTAGAAACGGTACGTTCTGACTGGAGCGAACTGGCGAAGATTTTTCAAACGGGATTGTTAGAGCGGCTATTCTCCGACCAAGACCCACGCCAATTTGTTCTAGATACCGTCGCTAAGCTGTTAGCGGGTGAATACGACCCACAACTGATCTACCACAAGCGCTTACGCCGCAAGCTCGATGAGTACGTAAAAAACGTGCCACCACAGGTTCGGGCTGCACGCCTCGCCGACCAACATAATCAGGCTTTAGGTAAACCACAGCAATATCAAAATAAAGGGACTATTAATTATTGGATGACCGTAAATGGGCCTGAACCTGTTGCTTATTGCCGCAGTCAAATCGATTATCAACATTACTTAGATAAGCAATTGCAACCCATTGCTGATGCAATATTACCTTTCATTAACTTAGATTTTGAGCAAATAATTAGTGCTCAACTGGGCTTGTTTTAAGCTTGGAAGCTGCTGAGACCTTTGCCCTGAGAATTAGGGAAACATCACAGTAATTAAATATAAACCCAAAAAATATCAACTACTTGAAACTTTTACTTAGTTTACCCTTCCAATAACTAAAGACTTAAATCATCTGAGGCCATAGGGAAGGGCAAACTAAAGAGGTAAAACTAGTGGCTATTTTTTCTATGAGTATTCGTATATTGGTATTAATGGTGATGCTGGGGAGTGTATTTCACGACCAACACTCCCCCTCGTGTTTTTTAACTCAGCTAACTATTGCTGCATCTCAGCAAACGACCTCTAGTTAAACAAAGCAATTTTCAATACGTTTATCAATTTGTGGATTCGCCACAAACACTTTTACCGAGTGAGCCGCCACTTTAAACGAAGAATTTTGTAACATTGGAGCCGATTTAAAATCGTAAATATCGTGAGGCGGTTTAGCTGCTGTATCCACTAACATCACCCAATACCCTTCAATATCGGGAGCCACAAACTCCAAGTCTTCCCAGTAAGCATTAAACACCATATACATACGATCTTTTGAATAAGGGTCTAAGAAGGTCACCGCGATAGAATGGCTATCTTCAGACCAATCCGGTTCGGCTTGTTGCACACCATGCCATTCAATGTTCGCATCATGGATCACATCCGATAAACTGAGGTGGATTTTTTCCTCTAACACGTCATCGTAACAGCGTAATTTAATTAAATTTTGCACAAAATTTAGGAGATCACTGTTTTCATCCACCAGATTCCAATCAAACCAAGAGATTTCATTATCTTGGCAGTAAGCATTGTTATTCCCATTCTGACTACGCTTCACCTCATCACCCATAGTGATCATTGGCGTTCCTAGAGATAACAGCAAGGTGGTAAAGAAATTCTTCATTTGCTGTTCACGTAATTGATTAATCTTGGGATTTAAAGTTGGCCCCTCTACCCCATGGTTATAGCTCACATTATGATTATCACCGTCTCGATTATTCTCCCCATTTTCTAAATTGTGCTTTTCGTTATAACTAACTAAATCATTGAGGGTAAAACCATCATGTGCGGTGACCAAGTTCACGGAACGCTGAGGTGAATGATGATCTTTATAGTAAATATCAGGACTACCTAATAAACGACCAGAGAACTTACTCACAACAGCACGATCGCCACGGAAGAAGGCTCGAACATCATCGCGAAACTGACCATTCCATTCATTCCAACGATCACCAACAAACTCACCCACTTGATACAGTCCCGCGGCATCCCAAGCCTCTGCGATAATTTTAGTGCCTGCAAGCGAGGGATCTGAATCAATCGACCACAATAAAGGCGGCTCTTTCATCACATTTCCCTGCGAATCTCGAGCCAATACCGAGGCCAAATCAAAACGAAAACCATCAACATGCATATCATTGACCCAAAAACGCAACGAGTCACGGATCATCCTGCGCATAACCGAATGATTTGCATTACAAGTATTGCCACATCCAGAGTAATTTCCATACCAACGTTTCTCTGGCTGCAGCATGTAGTAACTATCATTTTGTAAGCCTTTTAAACTCAAGGTTGGGCCATCATGTCCTCCCTCAGCGGTATGATTAAAGACCACATCCAGAATCACCTCGATGCCAGCTTTGTGGAGTTCTCGCACCATGATCCGGAATTCATTAAAAGCGCCACAAACACTTTTATCCGAGCTATAAGCATTATGCGGAGAAAAGAAAGCGATGGGACTATAACCCCAATAGTTTTGCTTACCCAGCGGAGCATCTTGCAAATCAAATTGTTGCACAGGCATCAGCTCAACAGCGGTAATGCCAAGCGCCTTTAAATATGGGATTTTTTCGATAACTCCCGCATAGGTGCCACGTTTATGGGCCGCTACCCCCGAAGAAGGATGCTTGGTAAAACCAGCAACATGCAGTTCATAAATAATGGTATCTTGCAATGAACGCTTAATTGGCTGAGTGCCTTGCCAATCAAAGCCACGCAAATCAACCACCGCCCCTTTAATGCACTGATCAACATTATTGTGGCCATGGCGCGCAGCCACCAAACGTAAATAATTATCCGGAAAGTGGGTCACCTTGGCATAGGGATCCAATAAAACCTTACTTGGATCAAAACGTAAGCCGAGTTCCGGTAACCATGGACCATCGACCTGAAAGCCATAAAGAGTCCCGACATCAAGATCTTCAACATAAATATGCCAATAATGATCGGTACGATTAATAGTTGGGTTTAGTGGGATATTCGCGAACGGTTTACGTGAGTTAATCTCTTTAAATAGTAATAAATTAACTGCCGTTGCGCTTTTTGAAAAAATACTGAAATTAACGCCAGTGCCTTTGTAACTAGCACCCAGAGGAAATGAGCTCCCCGCTTGTATATTTAGATCCATAATTTGTGCTGTCTTATTAAAGTTTAAATGCAAATAACCTGAGATGACGAGCCTATAATTGGCTCTCCAGTATAGTTTAGCAGCATCAGAACTTTAGACAGCACAGATAGATCGACTAATTAAGCCTCAGTCGTGCGAATAGGTCAGGGCGGGATCGCACTTTGTTAACAGATATGATCTAATACCTCTAAACCCTAAGCTACATAGTTATTTTGAACATAATTGAACATTTATCAGTCGTCGAGGATACTCGATCTGACATCAATCAAAAGCATGACCTTATTGACGTGATTTTCCTTGTTATCAGTGCTATTTCATCAGGATGTGAAGGCTGGCAAGACATTGAATATTATGGAGAAGAGAAGTTGGGCTGGCTGAGGAAATATAGACCATTTGAACACGGGATCCCACGACGACACACGATTGCACGCATTTTGCGTTCTGTTGTCGCGGAGTCTTTGCTTGAGGCATTAGCTCTGTGGATTAACGAGCAGCGAACGAGTCAAAACAGAGCCATCATCGCATTTGACGGAAAAGTACTGCGTGGCTCGTACCGAAATAACAAGAAAACAGCATTACAATTGGTTACAGCCTATGATACTGAACGTGGTCTCGTTCTGAGTCAGAAACCGACAGCGAACAAGAACGGCGAGATTAGCGTTGTGCGCCAAATGCTTGATGTTATTAACGTAAAAGGCAGTGTTGTCACCGTTGATGCTCTACATTGTCAGCGCGATACACTAGAGAAAATCGCAGAAAAGAAGGCTCATGTTGTCGTTCAAGTAAAAAACAACCAACCAAAGTTGAGAGCGGCTGTTGTTGAGCAGTTTCAAGCTGTCTTTGATGCTGGTAAAGAGAAGGTCGTCACTGAAATTAAAGAAAAACACCATGGTCGTAGCGAAGAGCGATACGTCTTTCAACTAAAGGCCAAGTTGCCCGAAGAGTTAGCAAAGAAATGGCCAACGGTAAGAAGCATCATAGCAGTGGAACGCCACCGCGTGATAAATGGGAAAGGCACTGTAGATACCTCGTATTACATAAGCTCAATGTCACCGAATCACAAATTGTTAGGCCACTATATTCGTCAGCATTGGCGAATTGAAAACAGCCAGCATTACGTATTAGATGTTGTTTTTAAAGAGGATAACTCTCGCATTACTTTAGACGGAGCGGTGGAAAACATAGCTCTATTTAGACGTTTTGTGATGAACATGCTCAAACAATGCGATTGTGGAGCGCCAAGTCACAAAGTGAAGTTGAAGAAAGCGGGATGGTGCGACGATTATCGGGCACGAGTCTTCTTTGGGTTATAAATCCATCAAAGTATGCTCCCGCCCTGGCGAATAGGTAACTTCGTGATTAGGTCCAACTTTTGTTATAGCTCAGAACTTTGCCGATATAGAATGTGAACGACCACCACATTGACGTTTTCTACGACAATGTTGCGAACCAAGTTGATCCAATTCCGAAACTTCATCGGGCAACATCAAAGAAAGCAATTGCTCAAGTTTATCGCCATTGGCTAAAACGTTTGCGATGGTTTGGCTAGTTTTACTACGGAACATAACATACCCTTTTAAATAATACCTATAAGGGGGTATGCAGCTAAAGTGCCAATTGTATTATTTTATAAAAATTTGACTATTAATCATATAGTTGCATTCTAGCTTTGACTGGATTTGCATACATGGCATACAACTGAGTTTGAACCTCTGCACTAATATCGCGAGACTTCGCCTCAAAATAGCGCTTCGCTTCTGCCAACTCATTCGCGGAAACGTCTTCAGGTATAGCATCACCCAGAGCAAGCCAGTTAGTCGGCATCAATTGATAGTTACCAATAATGGCCTTATCTAAGGCTTGAGCAACTTGTTTTGCCGACTCAAACTCCCCTTGCAAGGTCTCGGAAAAATGCACATGCACCCGGCCTTTTTGACCAACAATCCCTCGAGAAATACTCGAAATATCTTCATGTTCTTGTTTTAAATATTCACCATGCTGATTTTGTGAAACCAGTTCATTTGCCTTGGCCACGTCACAGGGGTCAAATTCATAGGAAATAGAAACGGGCACAATGTTTAACTGATTGATGTAATCCGCAAAACTTTGTTGTTTCGGTTTATTTAAGGCCAACATAGAAATTAATGCTGAATTAGTCACATCTAAACCGTCTTTGGCTCGTCCTTCACGTTGCGCAATCCATATGTGATCACTAGTATGACTTAAGGTGTGCTGAATATAGGCGGATAGCTGTTTTGAGTTCTCTAATTTTTCACGTTTTGTGGTCGCCGAACGTTTAACAATAAAACTACGATTTAAACGCATCAGGTCAGAAACCCAAGGCTTGGTTAACAAATTATCACCGATGGCATTTTGCACGGTATCTTGGCCATTATTATGTAAGATGTAATTAATAAATGCCGAATCCAGTGCGATATCCCGATGATTAGAAATAAATAGATGTGGTTTAGTTAAATCTAAATGATCCAAGCCGCTAGAGCTCAATTGACTGGTGGTAGTTTTGATCATATGCGCCATATAAGTTTCAACCATCACTTGAAAATCATATACCGAGCGAATATTCCTGACCTTAAATTTAAGTATCTTTCGCAAAATAAAAGAAGTCAGCCAAAGAAAAACGCCCTTCGCCTTGGCAAAGCGAAATTTAATCAGTGTAGTAATCAATTCAGGATCATTGATAAGACGTTTAAGTATTTGTTCTACTTCAGAATCTTGATAAGGGCGAATACTGTCAAACTCAGACATAACTTCTCTCGCAATTTAGGAAGGCGCAATTTACCGCTTTCCCACCCTAAAAACAACCGAAGCGGTTAAAAAATAAGCAACTCACAGTTGTTTCAAGCGCTATCCTGCGACTTTCACTGTGCTTATTTGCCAAGTATACTAATAACAAGTTTTCCCAATCCAATGTGAATGGAACAACAACGCCAACAATTGCTTGATGCCCCCATCACGCCTCTCATTATTGATAAAGCCCTCCCCAGTTTAGTGGGCATCTTTTCGATCATTTTTTTTAATTTAGTCGACACATTTTTTGTCGCTATGTTGGGCACCGATCCGCTGGCAGGAGTCTCTTTTACTTTCCCTATCACCTTTGCAATTACCAGCATCGCCATGGGGTTAGGCATCGCCCTTTCGTCTCATGTTGGACGACTATTAGGGGCCGAGAAAAAACAACAAGCGGCCCAATTAACCAGCCATAGTTTATTGTTTAGTTTACTATTAATTACTACCCTAGCCGCTTTAGGCTATTTCAATATTGAACGATTATTTTTATCCCTCGGTGCGGAATTACCAGTTATGCCCTATATCGAACAATATATGCAGATCTGGTACCTTTCGATCCCTCTATTAGTTATCCCCATGGTCGGCAACAGTGCAATCCGAGCCAGTGGCGATAGCAAAACGCCAAGCCTCATGATGCTAGTCGCCGGGATAATGAATGGTCTTTTAGACCCAATTCTAATATTTGGTTGGGGCCCGATACCCACTTTAGGTGTGAAAGGTGCGGCACTAGCGACCGCCATCGCTTGGCTACTCACTTTTTGCATGGCGATTTACTTACTCAAATACAAACTACAACTGCTCAAATTTGAAACCTGTTCCCTTCAGCAGTTAATGAACTCTTGGAACAAACTATTAAGTATTGCAATACCGGCTGTATTTTCCCAATTGCTCACCCCTATCGCCACCACCATTACAATGGCTATATTGGCAACCGCCGGAACCGCAACCGTGGCCGCTTATGGCTTTGCCACACGAGTAGAAGCCTTACTATTTATCGGAGTGATGGCGATAAACTCAGTGATCCCAATGCTCGTGGGACAAAATGTCGGGGCAGGGAACTTAAATCGAGCGCAGCAAATTGTGCATCAAGCCATTCGTTTAGCGGTTATTTGGCAATTACTGTTAGCCATACTCATGTATTACCTAGCACCGCTGATCAGTCGCAGTTTCAATCAAGATCTCGAAGTCGCCAGATTAAGCCAATATTACCTACAACTGGTGCCTTTTTGCTACGGAATGATGGCGGTTCCCTTATTACTCGCACAAACACTCAACGCCTTGGCTCTACCGATGATGGCAGTGATGATTAACCTCATTCGTTTGTTTGTCTTTATGTTGCCAGCCATTTACCTAGGCGCCTTAGCTGCGAACAGTCAAGTGATCTTCTTAGCAATCATTGTCGCCCATACGGTGGCAGGCCTCTGCAGTTTAATTCTATTGACCTACCTCATGAAAAAAGCAAGTTGGTGGCAAGCGCAGCATTAAAAAAGACAACATCGATCTCATGATGTTTAATCGAATAAAAAATTAAGGGCGATACCGAAGTATCGCCCTTAAGCTAGTCATATCGCTCAAATCCATGAACGTTAATTGCTCCCTGCAATCCTTTTGACTGTAGCACACCATTCCTTAGTGTTTCCCCTTGCTCCTTCCCTAGCGCTATCCTTTAGCCTTCTGTGGCCTAACTGCTCATCCTAAGCGGTTGCTCGCTCCATCCTGGAGGTGTCCTGATAATCATCCTTAAGCTCTTGTGTCACCAAGGCTAATCGCACTCCTGTGCTCACATCCCTAGCTCATCGATCCTGACAAGCCGCTCATCCTAAGCGTTCCTATAATGCCGCTAGCTTCATGCTTTGGCTGCTTTCCCTGCCCGTCCTTGTATGAGCTACTTTACGCTTTGGTTCAATAAAACCTAGATGAGCCCGTGAAATAATTTTTGAATTGATTCAATCAAGAATCATCGAATTTAATTAATTATTTGAATTTAAAGGGTTTAAATAATTTTTACGCAATATAGAGCAGCCATATCAGCGCTCAAGCGTAGTCGATCTCTCACAGCACCTCGGGGCTTATCGTCAAGCCTAGAAACCTTAATTTTGGCTTACTAATGTTTGTTCAAGATAAAAGCGAAGAGGAATAAAAAAACGCTGTTGGTAGACGACATAAACCTAAATCACCGCTAACAGCGTTATCTGGTAATTAGAGCCACTAGTGACTGCACTTCATGCCTATTTATCGGCAGATTTATACGACACAATAAGTTGGTCATATAATGAATCAGATTGGCATAGCATAAATTGTAGTCACAAAAAAACCAGCATTAAGCTGGCCTAAAAAGTCGGGGCGACACTTACGTGTCGCCCCTAGTAGTCATATCGCTCAAATCCGTGAACGGGTAATTGCTCCCTGCAATCCTTTTTGACTGTTTTACTACATCCTGTAGTTGTCCTTTTCTCAAATCCTTTGAGCTGTCCTTTAGCCTTCATTGGCATAACCGGTTGTCCATACCAGTTGCACGTCTCCTTCCTAGGAGGTGTCCCTTACTACATCCTGTAGTTGTCCTTTCAGCTCCTGCTACGTTTCTCATCCTGATAAACGTCAGTGCCTCCGTGCAGAACTAACTATACGGCATTAATACTTGAGAAAAAGCTCCAGAACAAAAAAAACTCATCTTTTTTTACATAAACAGCATCAAAAATAAATAAGCAATTGATATATATGGATATTGTTATTGTCTATCTGCAAGATTTACTGCCTTTAACTTACAACCTTGTAAGAGATCTCTCACAAGGAGTGCAGTCTTTAGACTAGACCTAACGATTTTTTGAAAGCTTAGGTAAAGATAGATGATAACGAATTGCAACTAAACGGATAACTAAAGCACTAATAATACAACTGCTAGTTGTAATGGTCGTGGAAAAACCTAAGTTCTCTGTAATCGCCCACACACAACCCCCAACAATACAAGCCGTTGCATAGATCTCGCGCTGCAGTACTAAAGGAACCTGGTTGGCCAGCACATCACGGATCATCCCCCCACCACAGGCCGTAATCACCCCCATAGTGACCGAAACAATCATCGGAGCGCCCATTTGTAAGGCCTTATTCGCACCAATAGCCATAAACACAGCCATACCAATAGCATCGGCGACTGGTAATAACCAACGAGGAGGACTAGGAAAATTATTGAGCAAAACAATTGCCCCCAGACTAGCCGCTAAGATCACCCACAAATATAAACCATTTTCCACCCAAAAAACTGGGCTAGCCCCTAATGCCATATCACGAATGGTGCCTCCACCAATCGCGGTCACGCAGGCAAGTACTAGGGCTCCAAATAGATCCATACGTCGCCGACTAGCGATTAATACCCCAGAAATGGCGAATACCGCCGTACCAAAAAGATCGAGACTAAAAATAATGGTGTTGCCCAAAGTCGGCTCCTCAAAAAAATAGGCTGCAATGAGGCAACATGTTTGGTGAACAATATAAGAAACCGATCAAACAACACCGAACCCGGGTGGGTCCGGTAAATAAATCAATCATAAATAGTCGGAATGGCTTGCCGTTTATGTTGGGTCCGTAAATAAATACCGATTAATTTTTCTTCTACCCCAGCATCAACCAATTTACCTTCTAAAAAGTCATCAATTTGATCGTAAGTTAAACCAAGCGCCACTTCATCTGGCAGCTGCGGGCGATCTTCCTCTAAATCAGCTGTTGGCGCTTTACCAATCAACTTCTCTGGCGCACCCAAGTAACTCGCCACTTGGCGAACCTGACGCTTATTTAAACCAAAGATAGGCGTTAAATCGCAGGCACCATCCCCATGCTTAGTGTAAAAACCGGTAATATTCTCAGCCGAGTGATCGGTACCAATCACCAATGCACCGGTTAGTCCCGCAATTTCATACTGAGCAATCATTCGCATCCGCGCCTTTACGTTGCCCTTAGCAAAATCGATCCCAGCTTGTTGCGGTAAGGCTAAACCCGCGTTCTGCAAACCTAACAGTGCGCTTGAGTGTGCCCCTTCGGTGCCATCTTTAATATTTGTGGTCACGATATAGGAGGGTTTAATAAAATCTAAAGCTAATTGCGCATCTGCTTCATCTTTCTGCTCTCCATAAGGGAGGCGCATCGCAATGAAACGATAGTCTTGAGTCGAGTGCTCTTGATTAAGCTGTTCTACAGCCAACTGAGCGAGCCGTCCGGTGGTCGTAGAATCAACACCACCACTAATACCTAAGATTAAGGTTTTTAAGTTCGCCTGTTGTAAACACTGTTTGATAAAGTCTATGCGACGTTTTACTTCAAACCCCGGGTCAATTTCAGGTAGAACCTTCATCTCCGCTAATATTGCTTGTTTCATCTCATCCCCCACAACAAATGTAATCCTTATCAGGCAATGTACTTGAGAGATAAAAAAAAACCAAGAGACAAGCTGATTTACATACAATTAATCACTAAACAGATTAATATAATTAGGGGCTGTTAATCTTTGGTGATGACTTTTACAGCTGTTTGTGACTCATTTAGGCAAGTCATGTGAAATATCGCTAGCGGTATAGCTCATAACAATACACTGCAGTAATGCACCACAAATACTGCTTAAACAATTTGACTAGAAGCGTTTTACCGTTGATTAGAGGTATCTGCTTAGCACTCTAAGCGAGACACCTCTCGCCACGATAAAAATGCTTTTTTCTCGAAAAAGTAGCTCACAAAAGAACCGCCTCTAGCCATCTAAGGTATGCTATTGGTCAAACAACAGAGCCATTTGGCAAGGAAAGAGAATAACTTTAGTTTTTCTATTTGAGTGAGCAACCCAAAATGGGAATTTTAGCGCTAAAGATGCGCATTATTTTTTCAGATAAGTTGTCAAATATTCATCTAGAGTCTCTAGAATTTATTTTCCCTAGCTGTTGGATATAAATCAATTGGCGCCAAGGAGCGACAGCTTCTGATTGAATATTTCATTTTAAGGATAAAACTATGCTACGACGCACCAAAATTGTGACAACTTTAGGCCCAGCCACCGATAAAGACGACATTTTAGAACAACTGCTGCTCAGCGGCGCAAATATGGTGCGACTCAACTTTTCTCACGGCAGCGCCGACGACCATATCGCTCGCGCCAATAAGGTCAGAGAACTTGCAGCCAAACATAAACTACACGTGGCTATTTTGGGTGACCTACAAGGTCCCAAAATACGCGTATCCACCTTTAAAGAAGGTAAGGTTAAATTGCAAGTTGGGAATAGCTTTTTACTCGATAGTGATTTAGCAAAAGGCTTGGGAGATCAACAACAAGTTGGCCTCGATTATAAATACTTGCCTAAAGACGTGGCCCCTGGCGATACCCTGTTACTTGATGACGGTAGAATTCAATTGAGAGTCACCGCCGTAGAAGGCAATAAAGTCACCACCGAAGTGACCATTGGCGGATTTTTATCCAACAACAAAGGGATTAATAAACTCGGTGGTGGTTTATCTGCCGCAGCCTTAACCGATAAAGACAAAGCCGATATCCTCACCGCAGCCAAAATCAATGTCGACTATTTAGCTGTATCCTTCCCAAATAGCGGTGAAGATATGCACTATGCCAGACGTCTGACTCAACAAGCCGGACTCGCAACAAAACTAGTGGCAAAAGTTGAACGAGCAGAAACAGTTGCCACCGAAGAAGCGATGATCGATATCATTACCGCTTCCGACGCAGTGATGGTAGCTCGTGGCGATCTCGGTGTTGAAATTGGCGATGCCGAATTAGTGGGAGTGCAAAAGACTCTTATTCGTCTGACTCGAAAATACAATCGCGCGGTGATTACCGCAACTCAGATGATGGAATCAATGATTAGTGCGCCGATGCCAACTCGCGCTGAGGTCATGGATGTAGCCAACGCAGTATTGGACGGTACCGATGCGGTGATGTTATCCGGCGAAACAGCCGCTGGCCAGTACCCTGTAGAAACCGTCCAGGCCATGGCTTCGGTTTGCCTAGGTGCTGAAAAACAACGCAGCATTAACGTATCCAAATATCGAATCAATGAAACCTTTGAGAGTATTTCGGAAACAGTGGCGATGAGTACCATGTTTGCGGCCAATCACATGCAAGGTATGACCGCCATTATTGCACTCACCGAATCAGGCAGCACGCCTTTATTAATGTCTCGCCTCAGTAGTGGCTTACCCATTTTTTCTTTATCTCGCCACCAAGCAACCTTGAGTCGTTGCGCCTTATACCGAGGCGTATACCCGATTTACTTCGACGAAACCAACCACGATATCATCCAAGTATCACATAGCGCGATTAATTTGTTGAAACAACAAGGCTATTTGAATAAAGGTGATTTAGTGATTTTGACCCATGGTGATGTATTCGACCAAACCGGGCATACCAATACCAGTAAGATATTAAAAGTCGGTTAAGCGCTAAACATGAGCGCTTAGTTAGCTCGGTGTATACACCGAGCTAACTATCGAAAAATAATGACCAGAGCATTCAAACGAAGATCAATTTAAATCACTAAAGCAATACAGGATCACATCCGAAACAGCAAAAATACCCAATGTGTGCGTATCAATGAATATTAATTGTGGTTTAACTGCGGACTTGCTCGAGTACCTTCCACAGGACGATTCACCGATAGTTTGCGTCCCTTGGTGATCCCGGTTTGAAAATCTGGGGTAAGCTGACCCATTGAGGCCTTAATTTTCGCCTTAAAGGTTTCACGGTCTAACTTCTCAAACATCTCATCCAAGTAGTCATCCATATGTTCATTGCGTCCATCGCTTGTTAGATCGGGGAGTTTTTCTAAAGCCCCCTCCAACCAACCGGCAGTAAAAGAAGTAACCCGTCGTGCCACAGTGACATTATCGGTACCGGAACCGGCAAAGCTATTTCGAAATGAACCCACCTGTTGGTTCATTTCTCGATAAACAATATCAAATGCAAAGGCGGCAAATACGGCACGCTCGGCCATGCCAACAAATTCAGCTCTTTTTAAACCTTTATGATTAACCAGTACCGCTTCCACACCAAAACGTGAGTTAATACCACGAATAATGCGTAAGATATTTTCGTTTACATTGGCGGGTAACAAGGTTTGAGTAGAGGTTTTCCCCATTTGAATTAAATCAATATCGGCTTGCTCTAAGCCGTGTTTAAGCATTAAGCGATGCGCCATACGGATCGCTTGAGCAGCCTCATGAACATTAGAGGAGTTACCCAACTCTAAGCACTTTGCAATTTTTTCTAGGGCTCGTTGACGACTCACGAAATTGCTACAACCTCTGTTCAAAAATGAAGCGTCATTTTACTGGTTTTAGCCAAATTTTCCAGTAATACCGAGCCCAGAGCCAGCGCTTCGTTTAGAATTTAGACTCAATTTTCCACTTGAAACACCGAAAAGAAAACCCTCTGGCAATGCAATGGGTCACTTTCCAGTCGTGCCAGCGTCGAATACAGCTCGCTTTAGAAGCAAACGAGGCACTTATCCATTCGAATGTCCCTCACCACCATTGCCTGTAGAATAAACATGAACATCGCGCTGTGGGAAAGGGATCGAGATACCATCTTGATCGAAGCGCATTTTCACTTGTCGAGTAATATCCCAATAAACGTTCCAATAATCATCGGTTTTTACCCAAGGACGCACGATAAAATCTACCGAAGATTCATTTAAAATATGTAGTTTAACCATAGGAGCAGGTTCGGCTAACACCAATGGGTGCTTGGCTAATAATTCATTCAACACGGCTTCCGTTTTATCGATATCATCGCTATAGCCAATCCCAAAAACTAAATCAACGCGACGCAGTTTTTGTGCAGTTACATTTTTAATCACATCCCCCCAAATTTTACCATTTGGGATCACTAAGGTTTGGTTATCGATGGTTAAAATAGTGGTCGAAACTAAATTCATACTTTTCACTTTGCCAAAGACGCCACCGCCCACTTCCACCATATCGCCCACATCATAGGGACGATAAATAAGAATCATCATCCCAGCGGCAAAATTACTCAAGGTATCTTGCAAGGCAAACCCAATAATGAAACCAGCGACGCCTAACCCCGCTAAAACCGGTGCCAGTGATATACCAACTTGGGCCAAAGCAAATAAAATTCCAACAATAACCACGACCCGAGTCACCGAGGACACTATCATCTCTTTCATCAACGAAGATAACCGTAGCTTGGAAGAATCTAAACTTTTAATCAGTAACTTACGGGTTAAACGAGCAAGAGCACGAAATACAAAATAAATGAGTAACAACAAAAATATTTTGAAGATCCACTCTCCGCCGTGCTCAACAAAATACTCACTAAGTCGAACGACCCAACGTTTAGCAATACCGTTCAATACGTTGATATCCAACACATCGGTGGTGATTTGCCCACCTAATTTAAGCAATGTCTGTTGATAAAATCCGGTATTAAAACCAAGCTGAGTGAGTAATTCAACGGTTAATTTGAAGCTTAACCCTGCGACCGATAATTGCTCTTTGACCACGGCTAATTGGTCTTTTAGTGCTTGATCATTGGGAGTCAATTTAATAAATTGACTAAGCTCCCTGGTTTTATTTTCGAGTAAGCCAACCATCCCAGAAAATGATTCAGCCCGTAGATAAAGCAAATCGATCAGATGATGATTTTGATCCGTTACCTCAAAACCAAGGGCTTGGAGATTATTAATTTGCTGTACCAAGGCCGAAAAAATCACATCAGATCGATTCAAGTAATCAATATATAACTGAAAAGACTTAATATTATCCGAAGGTTGTTGTGCGTAGGCTTTATTGAACAACTGCTGCTGTTGCTCGATCCTCTGAATTAAACTTTGATAATTATCGACGATAATTTGCTTAACTTGATGGTTTATAGCAGGTTCCGTCAAACCCAGAGCTTGTTGTTTAATTAAGTATTGGGTGAGCTGATTAATCGTTTCAAAGGAACTTAAATGACGCTCAACT
Source organism: Agarivorans sp. QJM3NY_30 (assembly GCF_050870855.2). Lineage (GTDB taxonomy): Bacteria > Pseudomonadota > Gammaproteobacteria > Enterobacterales > Celerinatantimonadaceae > Agarivorans. The sequence goes on from NZ_CP194038.2 coordinate 5,022,414, forward strand.
AAACGATAATCGATGGCCGCTTGCTCGATAGCAGAGACCGTATTTCTATTGGCTTGTATCTTTTCAATCCGCTGCTGTTGACGCTGATATTTTTCCAACAATAGCTGCGCTTGGTCGCTGCCGGAATCAGCCGCATGCAAGCAAAAAACAGCGCTCGAAAAAAATAGTAAAGCCCACTTCATCAAACTCTGATACCACCGAACAAATTCCGTTTTCATCTCTGCCTCCTAAATAAACTACAAACAACTATAAAAAATAAGCCAACAACTCATAATTAAATTATGTTTTATGATCTAAAGGGGCCGCTTAATCCTAAATCATAAGCAACAATGAATAGGACATGGCTCGGTTTACAATCATGATTACGGATATCACAGAGCACTCAACTAAGGACAGTATATGAATATAGCGCGTTGGCTAAGTAAACTTTGGTTAGTGAGTTTAGTCAGTTTTCCGCTCAGTGCTGGAGAATGGACCTTCAAAACTGGAGCGTTTTGGTCACAAACAGACTCATCAGTCACAACTAAAAGCTTCGATAACCAAGATATTACCTTAGATTTTGAAGATAGTTTACAGCTAGAAAAACATCTGTTGTTACCCTTTTTCGAGCTGGGTTACAAATTTAATCAACGCCACCACGTCTACGCCGATTGGCGTCGTTTACATCGAAGCGCATCGAGCAAAACCAATTTTGGGTTTACCTTACCGAATCATCCCGATTCTGGCGTAATCGCTGGCGCAAATCTAAATACCCGGATGGATATTGATATTCTGAGTGCTGGTTATGGCTATTCATTTTATCAAAATGCTAAAACTGAAATTGGTGGCTCACTTGGTTTGCATGTGATGTTTATTGAAATGGGCTTTAGCGGCGATATCTCAGCTTGTGTCAATAATGCAGGGAATATTATTTGTAATTCAACCGCGACCAAAGGTGAAGTGGTTGATGAATCGGCCACCGCACCGCTACCTGATATCGGCTTATGGACCCATTATCAATTAACCGACGATTGGACACTGAATGCTCATAGTCAATTTTTTTATCTAAAAATTGACCAAGTGAAGGGTTATCTAGCCGATCTGAATGCCTCCATTAGTTACCAGATCAATCCCAATTGGGATATAGAGTTAGGCTATAACTACTACATTGTTGAAGCAGAGTGGGATGAAATCCAACTTAAATATAATTTTCAAGGGCCGATGGTAAACTTCGCTTATCGATTCTAGCCCATCACTTATAGGCTACCAACGGGCTGGTAGCCTATAAGTTCACTTGCTTCAAATCAGTTCAGCAATCCCATATTGTTTACCATATTGTTCAATGACAAAGTCGATGTCTTTATCACCACGACCCGATAGGTTAATTAAGATACGACCATTAAGCCCCTGTTTAGCGAGCTTAATCGCATGTGCAACCGCATGCGCCGATTCTATCGCTGGAATAATGCCTTCTAATCGCGATAGTTCAAAAAACGCATCAATCGCTTCTTGATCGCTCACAACCCCATACTGAACTCGGCCTAAATCTTTTAAATAGGCATGCTGAGGTCCCACCGAAGGATAATCTAAACCACTGGCGACCGAATACACCTGTTGCGGTTCCCCTTGCTCATCCTTCAGCATATAGGAATGGAATCCATGCATGGTCCCCGGCTCCCCTTTGGTTAAAGTGGCAGCGTGTTCACCCACTTGTTCCAAACTTCGTCCTGCAGGCTCACAACCATGCATCGCCACCGCTTGATCCTCCAAAAAGGCACTAAATAAACCCATTGCATTAGAACCACCGCCAATACAAGCGACTAAGTGATCGGGCAATTCACCTGTCATCTCTTGAAACTGCTGACGCGCCTCAATACCAATAATCGATTGAAAGTCTCTCACCATCATTGGAAAAGGATGCGGCCCAACCACCGAGCCGATGGCATACAATTGACTATGAGGATCGGCCATATAAGCCTCAAATGCGCTGTCTACAGCCTCCTTAAGGGTTTTACGACCATGAGTGGCGGGAATCACATTGGCGCCGAGAATTCGCATTCTCACCACGTTAGGATGCTCTTTGGCAATATCCACTTCCCCCATATGAATATCACATTCAAGACCAAGCAACGCGGCAGCTGTGGCCAGTGCAACCCCATGTTGGCCAGCACCAGTTTCGGCGATCACTTTACTCTTGCCCATTTTTTTCGCCAGCAGCACCTCACCCAAGCAATGGTTAATCTTGTGAGCACCGGTGTGATTTAGATCTTCGCGTTTGAGATAAATCTCACAACCATAAGCCTTAGACAAATTTTCCGCATGAAAAATGGGACTAGGTCGACCCACATAGTGTTGGTAAAGACGGGTTAGTTCCGCAATAAAACTCGGATCTTGGCGGATCGCATGATAAGACTTGGTAATGTCGTCCATGACCCGTTGTAGCTCCGGAGGAATAAAGCTCCCGCCGTATTCTCCAAAATAGCCTTGTGGGTTTGGCAAAGCATGCTCAAATTGATTTTGCATTATAAATTCCGATTAGAAAAAGCTTAGTTATACCGAATCTTATCAAGGAAATATGTGCGCTAGTTAGAGCTTCGATCGATAGCTTTCTTGAATAAATAGAGACTAAAACATAAAAAGCGACCTAAGGTCGCTTTTTATAATAACATCAGTAAAGTCAGGCTTTTTTCACTGGCCGCTGCCAACCAGAAATAGTTCGTTGTTTGGTTCGAGAAAGAGCCAGCATTTCAGCATCTACATTACAGGTAATGGTTGAACCTGCACCAATGGTGGCATTTTTACCCACCGTAACCGGTGCAACTAACTGGGTATCACTGCCAATGAAGGCACCATCTTCAATAATTGTTTGAAACTTATTCACGCCATCATAATTACAGGTAATTGTCCCTGCACCAATATTCACACCAGCGCCAACAATGGTATCCCCAAGATAAGTTAAATGCCCAGCCTTGGAACCTTGACCTAAGGTTGATTTTTTCATTTCAACAAAATTACCAACATGCGCATCTTGTTTTAATTTTGCACCAGGACGTAGCCGCGCAAATGGTCCCGCCGAAGCATCTTCGGCAAGGCTCGCTTGCTCAATAATACTGTTGGCTTTAATGGTGACGTTATCACCGATTTCACAATCAATTAAAATACAATTTGACTCAATGGTGACATTGTTCCCCAGGCTCACTTTACCCTTGATAATCACATTAATATCGATGAAGCAATCATGACCCATGCTCAATTCACCCCGCAAATCAAATCGATTGGCATCGGCCAAACTAAGACCTTCAGCTAATAAACGCTCCGCTTGAGCAAACTGATAAGCCCGCTCTAAACGATTCAGCTGTACCCGATCATTTACCCCTTGAACTTCAACTTCAGAGTCTGGTTGTACCGCTTGTACCAAATGTCCTTCTTGAGTCGCCATTTCGATAATATCAGTCACATAGTACTCACCTTGCGCATTATCATTACTCAATTGCGCTAACCAACGATTAAAGTCATCGCTATTAGCAACTAACACACCAGTGTTCACCTCAGTAATCTCCAGCTGCTCTGGGCTGGCATCTTTATGTTCAACAATCGCGGTAACACTTCCATTTTGCCGAACAATTCGACCATAGCCAGTGGGGTCGGCAAGATCCACCGTTAATAAGCCAATTCCGCCTTTTGGCAGAGCTTCAATTAAACGTTGGATGGTTTGTTGGCTAATCAGCGGAGTATCACCATATAACATCACCACCGCCTGGTTGGCGGCAAAATGCGGCGCTGCCTGCTGCATCGCATGACCAGTTCCTAACTGTTCTGCCTGCTCCACCCAATTTAGCTGAGGATCTTGGATCTGCTGTTGAATCAACTCACCACCATGACCATAGATTAAATGAATCGTTTGCGGCTCTAGTTGTTTAGCGGTATCAATAACATGTTGTACCATTGGTTTATCAGCAAGTTTATGCAAAACCTTAGGCAAGCTTGAGCGCATCCGTGTGCCTTTTCCTGCGGCTAATATCACTACACTAAAATTCATCATCTATCCTTCATAACGGTAAGCTTTGCTCAATTTAAACGAGTCTTTTCAAAAGTAGTGTAAGCCAAACCACTTTACTTTGGAATTCACCCTTGATATTGCATCTTTAAAATACAAAAAAGGCGCTCAATGAGCGCCTTTTTATACTTAAACTAAACTATCTAACGTTTTTACCGAGAATTTCGATAACCCGTAATTGCGCCATTGCTTTGGCTAATTCAACCTGCGCTTTGGCAAAATCGATATCGCTGCTAGGATTGCTAATGCTTTCCTCTGCCGCGTGTTTAGCTTGTTGGGCCTTGGCTTTATCGAGTTCGCTGCCTCGAATCGCGGTATCAGCTAAGACGATCACGTTTCCTGGTTGTACTTCCAAAAAACCACCCGAGATATAAATGACCTCTTCGTGTCCGTGCTGTTTTACCATGCGAACCATACCAGGCTTAATTGGAGTCAGTAATGGGGCGTGACCAAACATCACCCCTAACTCACCCTCTTCACCGGTTACTCGTAAGTGTTCGACGCGACCAGAAAAAATTTTCTTTTCCGCGCTTACCACATCCAAGTGAACTGTCATCGCTGCCATTTTAGCCTCCTGTTACGCCAATTGGCGATGCTTACATATTTTTGGCGCGCTCAAGCACGTCATCAATATCGCCAGCATACAAGAACGCTTGCTCTGGGATATCATCGTAATCGCCAGCCAATAGGCCTTTAAAGCTACGAATCGTATCTTTAAGCGGAATAAGCTTACCCGGGTTACCGGTAAATACTTCGGCTACGTGATAATCTTGCGTTAAGAATTTTTCAATTTTACGCGCTCGAGCTACGGTCTGTTTGTCTTCTTCAGACAATTCGTCCATACCTAGAATTGCAATAATATCTTTTAATTCTTTATAGCGTTGCAGTACACCTTGCACGCCACGAGCAACTTCATAGTGCTCTTGACCAACCACTAAAGGATCTAACTGACGAGAGTTTGAATCCAATGGGTCAATCGCAGGGTACAGACCCATGGCCGCAATGCTACGGTTGAGTGTCACCGTTGCATCCAAGTGAGCAAAGGTGGTAGCAGGCGATGGATCGGTCAAGTCATCCGCAGGTACATAAACCGCTTGGATCGAAGTAATCGAACCAGTCTTGGTTGATGTAATACGCTCTTGAAGAACACCCATTTCTTCCGCCAAAGTAGGCTGATAACCTACCGCAGAAGGCATACGACCCAGCAATGCAGATACTTCGGTACCGGCTAGGGTATAACGGTAAATGTTGTCAATAAACAACAGTACGTCTTTCCCTTCGTCACGGAACTTCTCAGCCATCGTTAGACCAGTTAACGCAACCCGTAGGCGGTTTCCTGGTGGCTCGTTCATCTGACCATAAACCATGGCTACTTTATCAAGTACCCCGGCTTCTTCCATCTCGTAGTAGAAGTCATTACCTTCACGAGTCCGCTCACCAACACCAGCAAACACAGATAAACCTGAGTGTGCTTTAGCAATGTTGTTGATTAACTCCATCATGTTTACGGTTTTACCGACACCGGCACCGCCAAACAGACCAATTTTACCACCCTTAGCGAATGGACAAATTAAGTCGATAACTTTTACGCCGGTTTCTAATAATTCATTAGAACTTGACTGCTCTTCGTAACTAGGAGCAGCTCGGTGAATTCTGTAGCGCTCTTCTGTCGCAACTTCACCTTTACCGTCGATGGTATGACCAAGAACGTTCATAATACGACCTAAGGTGGCTTCACCTACAGGTACTTTAATCGCGTCACCAGTATCAACCACTTCTAGGCCGCGGCGAATACCTTCCGATGCACCCATACAGATACAACGTACTACGCCACCACCAATTTGCTGTTGAACTTCAAGGACTAAGTCTTCACCTTGAACTTCTAGAGCATTGTATACCTTCGGTACACTGTCATGTGGAAATTCAACGTCCACAACAGCGCCAATTACTTGGACGATGTTACCGTTACTCATGTTGATTCCTCTAAATATTGTGCTTATGCCTTGCCTTAAACGGCTGCAGCCCCCGCAGAAATTTCAGTCAATTCTTGAGTAATTGCTGCTTGACGTTCTTTGTTGTAAATCAACTGTAGTTCGTCAATCAGGTTACCCGAGTTATCGGTTGCCGCTTTCATTGCAACCATTCGTGCAGCTTGTTCACAGGCGAGGTTTTCAACCACCGCTTGATAAACTTGAGACTCGATATAACGAACCAACAAACCGTCGAGAATTTCTTCGGCGCCTGGCTCATATAAATAGTCCCAACTGCGAGACGCAATTTCTGGGTCATCTGCTTTAGGCAGCGGCAATAATTGGTCAATTTTGGGCTCTTGCACCATGGTATTAACAAACTTGTTATATACCACATAGATGCGATCTAACTTACCTTCGTTGTAAGCTTCAAGCATCACTTGTACGGTACCGACCAACTCATCGACAGTTGGGTGATCGCCCAAACCTGAGTTTTGAGCCAATACATTCCCACCATGGCTGTTAAAGAAAGAAGTTGCTTTACCGCCAATAACGGCCAAATCAGCACTCACACCTTTCTCTTTCCACTGCTTAATCTCAGTAACGGCATTCTTAAACAAGTTAATGTTTAAGCCGCCACAAAGACCACGGTCTGTAGACACCACGATATAACCAACACGTTTGGTTTCTCTTTCTATAACATAAGGATGTTTATATTCGAGTTTACCTAACGCGATATGACCAATAACTTTGCGCATAGCTACTGCGTAAGGTCGGCTACCTCGCATGCTGTCTTGAGAACGACGCATTTTACTAGCAGCAACCATTTCCATCGCTTTGGTAATTTTTTGAGTGTTTTTAACACTGGCAATCTTACCTTTAATTTCTTTAGCGCCGGCCATATCTATTCGCTCCTATTCGTCAGCTTAGATTACCAAGTTTGAGTCGATTTAAAGCTTTCAATTAATGACTTAATTGAAGCATCGATTTCATCGTTGTAATCGCCTTTCTGGTTAATAGACGCCAATAGATCGGCATATTCATTGTTGGCATAAGCTAACAATGCGCCTTCAAAATCAACAATCTTATTGATTTCAATATCAGCCAAGAAACCTTTCTCTGCAGCATATAAACCTAAGGCTTGCTCAGCAACAGTCAATGGGCTGAATTGCTTCTGCTTCATTAACTCAGTTACTTTCTGACCATGGTCTAACTGCTTACGCGTTGCATCATCTAAATCAGATGCAAACTGAGCAAAGGCTGCTAGTTCACGATACTGTGCAAGCGCAGTACGAATACCACCTGACAGTTTCTTGATAATCTTAGTTTGTGCTGCACCACCCACACGAGATACCGAAATACCAGGATCAACCGCCGGACGAGTACCAGAGTTGAATAGCTGGCCAGTCAAGAAGATTTGTCCATCGGTAATCGAAATTACGTTGGTTGGTACGAAGGCTGATACGTCACCGGCTTGAGTTTCAATAATCGGCAAAGCCGTTAATGAACCCGATTGACCTTTAACTTCACCTTTAGTGAACTCTTCCACATATTTTTCATTAACCTGAGCTGCGCGCTCTAGCAAACGAGAGTGTAGATAGAATACATCACCAGGATAAGCTTCACGGCCAGGTGGACGACGCAATAACAATGAAATTTGACGATAAGCAACCGCTTGTTTCGACAAATCATCATAGATGATCAAAGCATCTTCACCGCGATCTCGGTAGTATTCACCCATTGCACAACCTGCATAAGGTGCTAGGTATTGTAATGCAGCTGAATCAGACGCTGAGGCTGCAACAATGGTAGTGTATTCCATGGCGCCAAACTCTTCTAACTTACGCACAACGTTAGAGATAGTTGAAGCTTTTTGGCCAATCGCCACATAAACACATTTAATACCGGAGTGTTTTTGGTTAATGATGGCATCAACCGCAATTGCCGTTTTACCAATTTGACGGTCACCAATGATCAATTCACGTTGACCACGACCAATTGGGATCATTGAATCAATCGCTTTAATACCAGTTTGAACTGGTTTATCGACCGACTTACGTTCCATCACCCCAGGTGCAATCACTTCGATAGGTGAGAATCCATCATGTTCGACAGGTCCTTTACCATCAATTGGTTCACCTAGTGTATTCAGGACTCGTCCTTGTAGGCCACGACCTACAGGTACTTCCAAAATACGACCAGAACTTTTAACTTTGTCACCTTCTGCTAAATCAGCATAAGGTCCCATCACAACCGCACCTACAGAGTCACGCTCTAGGTTTAATGCGATGGCATAACGACTACCAGGAAGCTCAATCATTTCGCCTTGCATTACATCAGCAAGACCATTAATACGAATAATACCGTCACTAACAGATACGATAGTACCTTCGTTACGAGCTTCACTGACAACTTCGAACTGTTCAATACGTTGCTTGATCAGATCGCTTATTTCAGTGGAATTCAGTTGCATGCTCTATTCCCCAATTACGCTTGTAGTGTATTAGATAGTTTTGCCAATTGCCCTTTTACGGAGCCATCAATCACCAGATCACCAGCTTGAATATACAAGCCAGCCAACAGTGAGGCATCGACACTACAGTTAAGCTTCACTTTGCGCGACAAGCGCTGCTCTAAGGAAGCACTAATTTGCGCTTGCTGCGCGGCATCTAACTCAGAAGCAGAAACAACCTCGGCGGTTATCTCTTTAGCCAATTCGGCTTTATATCCTAAGAACAGCGCTAACACAGCAGGCAACGCCTGTAAACGGCCATTTTGTGCCATTAACTTCAAGAAGTTAAGGCCATGCTCATCAAGCTGCCCAGCACAAACAGTGGTAAATAAATCTACCAAGGTCTCTACCGATTGCCTTTTTAACTGAACAGATACATGTTCATTCACCGCCACTTCGGCGACAAAAGCTAACATATTCGTCCACTCTTCTAAGGCTTTATGCTCAATGGCAAAATCAAACGCAGCTTTAGCGTAGGGACGAGCAATGGTGGTTAAATCAGCCATAAGCTCTACCTTTTATCCCTTTATTTCAGCTCAGCGACTAGTTTGTCAACAATCTGCTTGCTAACTTCTTTGTCGATAGAATGCTGAATAATTTTTTCAGCACCAGCGATGGCTAAAGCAGCCACTTGCGCACGTAATTCTTCACGAGCACGATTGCGTTCAGCTTCAACTTCAGCGTTTCCATGAGCGATAATTTTCTCACGCTCAACGTTAGCCAACTCTTTTGCTTCGTCGATAATTTGAACTTTACGTTTGTTAGCTCTGTCGATAATACCTGCGGCCTCAACCTTTGCTTCTTTCATTTGTTCAGAAGCATTAGCTTGCGCTAATTTAAGATCTTTACCCGCACGATCAGCATCAGCTAATCCATCCGCAATTTTCTTCTGACGAGCTTCAATCGCATCAATTAATGGCGGCCATACGTATTTAACGCAAAACCAACAAAAAAATGCGAATGCGATCGCTTGTCCAAGTAATGTTGCATTGATATTCACAACGACACCTCCCTAAGTTAAGGAATCGAAGGATTAACCCAATAAGCCAATAAACGGGTTAGCGAAAACGAAGAATAGCGCGATACCTACACCAATCATTGCGATCGCATCAAGAAGACCGGCAACAATAAACATTTTGGTTTGTAGGGTAGACGCTAGCTCAGGTTGACGAGCCGCTGCTTCAAGGAATTTACCACCAAGCAGACCAAAACCAATCGCAGTACCCAAAGCACCTAAACCGATTAGTAGTGCAGCCGCTATAGCAGTTAAACCAACAACAGTTTCCATAATTATCTCCAATATATATGTGTTAGGTAGTTCTAATTTAATTAATTAATGATCTTCATGAGCCAAAGCTAAGTAAACAATGGTTAGCATCATGAAAATAAACGCTTGAAGCACAATGATCAAAATATGGAATATTGCCCATGGAACTGACAAAGCCCACTGAGCCCAAAATGGAACAAGGGCGGCAATAATAATAAAGATCAATTCACCCGCATACAGGTTACCGAACAAACGCAGCGCCAGCGAAAATGGCTTAGCCAACAAAGTGACCGATTCCAATAAAAAGTTAAAAGGAATAAAAGCCCAGTGATTAAATGGTTGTAAAGTAAGTTCTTTTACAAATCCACTCACACCTTTCACTTTAATACTGTAAAAAAGTATCAATACAAACACTACCAAGGCCATGCCAAGAGTAATGTTTAAATCAGTAGTGGGTACAATTTTAGAGTATGGTATGCCTGCTTGAGCGGCGGCTTGAGGAAGAAAATCAACAGGGATTAAGTCCATCAGGTTCATGAGGAAAACCCAAACGAAGATGGTTAAACCAATTGGCGCAATGACTTTATCGCTACGATGAAAAGCATCTCGTACCGAGCCATCAACAAATTCCACGAGAATTTCGATAAAACATTGAAACTTTCCGGGAACGCCAGATGTTGCTTTTTGTCCCGTTCTATAAAAAACAAATAAGAACAGAACCCCCAAGACAACTGATATTAGGAGTGAATCAACGTTAAATGTCCAGAACCCTGCTTCATGACACCCATGGTTAAACGCGAGGCCACCAGTTTCGGCCACGCACATTTGTGCATTAGTCAGGTGATGCTGGATATAACCTGTAACAGATTCAGCAGCCATTTATCATCCTATTTTTCTTAGTCAAAAAAATAGAGGCGGTCCATTGCGTTAAACTACTGAGAACAAAACCGAGCAGTAGAGCGAGGGGCTCCACCTTAAGCAGGGTAAAGACCAGTACAAACAATATGGCAATAAGAGATAGTTTTACGACTTCCCCTAGATAAAAACTTGTTACTACTTGTTTTTGCTTAGTTGCACCGACAAACCGAAACGCCATCAGCGTAAATAAGCTATTGGGTAGTAAGAAGATTATACCTCCGAGTAACACAGAAATAGCAATATCCTTATTAAAAAAGAAACCACTGTTTAGCGTTAGTAATACGACAAAACTCGTCTGAAAAATAACATAATAAAGCGCCTTGCGACGAATTGCAGATGTTAAAGAACCAGACATTCTCGACCTCTACTAGTGTTTTACGTTAAACCTAAAGCCCAGACTAGGGCGAATAGGCTTGCTAAAAAGCCTAATGATTATACGTTGAAAGTCTGGTTTTGCAATCAGAAGCCGCGTTCAATTCACTAATTCGTAACAGCTTATATAAACAAAATATGGTTATTGTTAATTTTTATGTTACAAACCAGATAGTTTGGTCAGCTAAAGGTGAAATATAGTGTTTTAAATATGCAACATAGGTAACCAAGATCAAAGACTTGTGGCACAAATTAGTTTATAAAAACTAAAGTGTTTCATCCGAGTCGATGAAAAGCCCCAAAATAGCATCTAACTCATCTAAGCTAGCATAGTCGATCACTAGTTTTCCTTGGCCTTTTTTATTTTGCTGGATCTTTACCCCTGCCCCCAAACGCTCACTAATTCGTTGTTCTAAAAGACTAATATCGGGATCGACCTTAGCAGGTGCCTTTGGTTCTTTGGGATTGAGAACCGCCTTCACTAATTTTTCTGTATCACGAACTGTTAAACCTTTAGCAGCAACACTACGCGCGGTTTCAGCCTGAACTTCTCCCGTTAAGGCTAATAGCGCACGAGCATGGCCCATTTCTATATCGCCATGCTCTAACAGAATTTTCACATCGGCATCGAGACTATTTAAACGTAATAAATTGGTCACTGTGGTACGAGATTTACCAACCGCATCAGCCACTTGTTGATGAGTCAGTTCAAACTCATTCATTAAACGGTCTAAGGCCACCGCTTCTTCCATAGCATTCAGATCTTCACGTTGAATATTTTCAATTAAGGAAATAGCAACCGCGTTTTCATCACTCACATTTTTAATTAAACATGGAACTTCATGTAAATGAATTTGTTGCGAGGCTCGCCAGCGGCGCTCACCGGCGATAATTTCAAACTGATTGTCACCGACTGCACGAACTACAATCGGTTGAATCACCCCTTGCGCTTCGATGGAATGCGCTAATTCTTCCAGGGCTTCCGCTGACATATCTTTACGAGGTTGATATTTACCTGGCCGCAACAATTCGATGGGTAAACGACGTAAATCACCACGATTATCATCGACAGTTTGTTGGTTAGTATCGGCTTTCGTATCTTCTTCAACCTGACGTTGACGAGCATTATTACTGGTACTTAGTAATAAATCTAAACCTTTACCTAAACCGCGTTTTCTCGCTGACATGTCTTTATCCATACTCATTAATCCAGGGCCATCGTTTGTGCTTCTTCTTCATGGCGACGAATAATCTCTCCGGCCAATGCAAGGTAAGCCTTAGAACCACTTGATGTTTTATCATAATACATGGCTGGTTTACCAAAGCTAGGCGCTTCGGCTAAACGTACGTTTCGAGGGATCACTGTACGGTAAACTTTTTTACCAAAATGTTGTTTAAGCTGATCACTAACATCAGAACCTAAGCGATTACGTGGATCAAACATGGTACGTAGAATACCTTCTACTTTTAAATCAGGATTCACTACCGAGGCCAACTTACTGATAGTGTCAACCAGGGCAGTTAAACCTTCTAATGCGTAATATTCGCATTGCATTGGGACTAATACTGAATCAGCAGCTGCCATTGCATTCACGGTGAGCATGTTTAATGAAGGCGGACAATCGATAAAAATATAGTCGTAATAATCACGCACAGGAGCTAATGCATTACGTAAACGGACTTCCCGGGCAAAAAATTCCATGAGTTTAATTTCAGTGGCGGTCACATCTGAATTCGCGGCAATTAAATCGAAAAAACCACTGGTTTCTTTAATTACGACCTGTTCGATCGGCTCTTCGTCAATCAACAATTCATAGGCTGTTTTTGGTGCATCATATTTATCAACACCGCTGCCCATGGTTGCATTGCCTTGTGGGTCAAGGTCGATTAACAATACTTTACGTTTAGTGGCTGCCATTGAGGCTGCTAAATTCACGCTAGTGGTTGTTTTCCCTACGCCACCTTTTTGGTTGGCTACCGCAATCACTCTACCCACAATATTTTCGCCTAAGAATTGGTTTTATCAATAATAACTAGATGTCGCTGACCTTCAAGTTCGGGAACCGTTAAACTTTCAATACGGTGTAAATGGCAACCTTCAGGTAAACTTTCTAGCTCTTGTTCGGGCACTAAGCCCTTTAAGGCATAGAATTTACCATTATTTGCAGGTAAGTGAGAACACCAGTTCAACATATCGTGCAAAGAAGCAAAGGCTCTGCTTATTACACCATCAAATTCTAGGTTTTGTTGATAATTTTCGACCCGGCTTTGCACCGCAGTCACATTTTTTAGCTTCAGTAAATGGCATACCTGACGAATAAAGGTGATTCGCTTACCTAAACTGTCGAGTAAAACAAACTGCTTATCTGGATTAATGATTGCTAAGGGTAAGCCAGGTAATCCCGGACCGGTCCCTACATCAATAAAGCGTTTCCCCTGTAAGTGAGGACTAACCACTAAACTATCTAAGATGTGTTTAACTAACATTTCCATGGGATCTCTCACTGAAGTGAGATTATAAGCCTTATTCCACTTATCGAGTTGTTCAACCAAACAAACCAATTGTTCTATTTGTAATTCTGTCAGTTGTAACTGAGTTTGGGCCAATAGGCCTACAAGACGTGATTTTAGCACCCGATCATCCTAAGCCGACTTACGCGCTAAGTCGTGTTTTTTCAAATAAACTAATAATAATGAAACCGCCGCCGGTGTAACCCCCGAAATTCGCGCTGCTTTGCCAATGGTTTCAGGTCGTGCATTGGTCAATTTAGCAACAACTTCATTGGATAGCCCACTAATTTTTGAAAAATCGAGATCGAGCGGTAAAAGCGTATTTTCGTGTTTTTGGGTTTTCTTAATTTCTTCAAGTTGACGCTTGATGTATCCCGCATACTTGATTTGAATTTCTACTTGCTCGGCCGCATCTTGTTGGGCTAAACCGGGACCAAAACCTTCAATCCCCATTAATTTCTCATAACTGAGTTCAGGGCGACGGATCAATTCTTCTAAAGAATGTTCACGAGTAATCGGATTTTTCAATAAAGGGTTTAATTGATCTAATTGGATTGAATTGGTGTGTACCCAAGTATCTTTTAATCGTTGGCGTTCTAATTCAACGGCTTCCATTTTGATATTAAATAACTGCCAACGATGTTCATCAACCAAGCCGAGTTGATGGCCCTGTTCGGTTAAACGTACATCTGCATTATCTTCGCGCAATAATAAACGATATTCGGCTCGGCTGGTAAACATCCGGTAAGGTTCTTTGGTGCCTAAAGTTGCTAAGTCGTCAATTAGTACGCCCATATAAGCTTGATCGCGACGTGGCGCCCAACTATCTAAACCTTGAGCAAATAACGCAGCATTTGCGCCAGCAATTAAGCCTTGCGCACCAGCTTCTTCATAACCAGTTGTCCCATTAATTTGACCGGCAAAGAATAATCCTTTTAAGTATTTGTTTTCTAAGCTTTGTTTTAAATCTCGAGGATCAAAAAAGTCATATTCAATGGCGTATCCTGGACGGGTGATATGGGCATTTTCTAAACCTTTCATTGAATGAACTAAATCAACCTGTATATCGAAGGGTAAGCTGGTTGAGATCCCATTAGGATAAACTTCATGGGTTGTTAGCCCTTCTGGTTCAATAAAGATCTGATGAGAACTTTTATCGGCAAAACGAGTTACTTTATCTTCAATTGAAGGACAGTAACGTGGCCCTACACCTTCAATTACGCCGGTAAACATTGGGCTACGGTCAAGACCACCACGGATAATGTCATGCGTTGCTTGATTGGTATGGGTGATATAACAAGGGATCTGTTGCGGATGATCGCTGGCTTGACCAATGAACGAAAATACCGGCGTCGGATTATCACCTGGTTGAGGCTGCATGACCGAGAAGTCAATGCTACGAGCGTCAATACGAGGAGGGGTGCCGGTTTTTAGACGATCGACTCGGAGAGGTAATTCACGTAAGCGTTGTGCTAGTGCAATCGATGGTGGATCGCCTGCACGACCACCGGAGTGATGATTTAGGCCGATGTGGATCATACCACCTAAAAAAGTACCTACGGTTAACACGACACTGCGAGCACGTAAGCGCAATCCCATTTGGGTAACAACACCAACCACTTGATCGTTTTCTACGATCAAATCATCACAAGCTTGTTGGAAGATCGTCAGATTTTTTTGGTTTTCTAAGCGATGTCGGATCGCGGCTCGATAAAGCATTCGATCGGCTTGAGCACGAGTCGCTCGAACTGCTGGTCCTTTGGAAGAATTAAGTGTTCTAAATTGGATCCCGGCTAAATCGCTTGCTTGAGCCATTAAACCACCCAAGGCATCTATTTCTTTCACTAGATGGCCTTTACCAATCCCCCCAATAGCGGGATTACAAGACATTTGACCCAGAGTTTCAATGTTGTGAGTAAGTAATAAAGTGTTTTGTCCCATACGGGCTGCAGCTGCAGCAGCTTCGGTACCAGCATGACCACCACCGATTACTATTACGTCGTATTGTTGTTTATAGAACATTTCTTAATACCTCAAACCTGCCAGATCCCCAAAGGGTGCAGCATTTTACTGGTTAAGCGTCGATAAGGGAATGCTTAGATCAGAATTAGATCTATAAGGGATCTCTATAAATATATATATAAGATCTTTCTTTAAAGATCTTTTATTAGATCTACTATTAGGATCACCTTGATCTGTAGATAAGTCATTTTTTATGAATTGGATCATTCACTTAGATCAGATCAGATCTTGTTAGCAGAACCCGATCTAAACAGGGGACAAGCTGGGATCTAAAATGCTAGTTATCCACAAATAAAATCATTCAAAAGTTATCCATAGGAATAAGTGTAGTTAATTAAGAGCTAATCACTATGCTTATCCACAGGAAATAATTTTAGATCAGTTCGTTTTTCCAGCAGTTTAGCCACTCAACAGCGGGTTCTTCAGGCACAGGATCGACATCGACATCGATTTCTAAGCGATCTTTTAAGCGTTTTGCGCCTAATTTTTCCAGTTGTTGATCAAGTTCTTTTCCCGCTCCACAAAAGGTATCGTAACTACGACTGCCGATCGCGATAACAGCATAGCTAATTTCGGAAAGATCTGGCTGTTGTTCGAGTAAATATTGATAAAAGGGTTGTAAATTGTCTGGAATATCGCCAGCACCATGAGTCGAGCTACAAATAAGCCACAGCGCGTGAGGCTTTAATTCAGAAAACTCTGCATTTAGATGGATGATGACCTTATGTTGTTCACTTAATAAGGCTTCTAATTCATCGGCGACGTATTCAGCTGAACCTAAGGTTGATCCCACGATTATTTCTATATCCATTTTACATCCTGTTTATCCACAACGGTTTGGCTATTGTAACTTGATCTTTGGTTGATTAACTAGTTGCGGATTAGTTGTGAGTGAGTTGTTGATAGTTTTTATCACTTTAAAGTTATTGAACATTAGAAATAAGCGCTATAAGGGATGATCCCTTTTATTGTTTGTGGGTAAGTATTATTCACAATTTAGTGATCCTTACTTTTTATACTGTTTTAAGGAAGGTATTTGGGTGACAAATGCGGATGTTGATCTTTTAGAAAAGTGATAACAGATACCAATAGCATGCTGCATTACTCGCATCATTACGCTTTATGCTTTAGCTTTATTAAGTGGGGTCGAATGAAAGGAGGGTAAATGATCTATTCAACGACGGAAACCATTCCTGGCCGTGAAATTGAGGTCATACTTGGTATTGTTACGGGCAATGTAGTGCAGGCTAAACATATTGGTCGCGATATCATGGCGGGCCTTAAAAGTATTGTTGGAGGAGAAATTAAGGGCTATACCGAGATGCTGAGTGAAGCGCGAGACTTAGCTGTACAACGCTTAGTGGCAAGCGCTCAGCAAAAAGACGCAGATGCAGTGGTGGGGATCCGTTTTACTACGAGCGCTATCATGGATGGTTCTTCAGAAATCATGGTATTTGGTACGGCGGTGAAACTTAAGGCTGAATAGTTCGCTTGTTGGTCGTGAGTATCGATGATTTATTTGGATATAAAAATAGAGCGCCATTGGCGCTCTTTACATCATTGAAGGTATAAATTTTTATGGTTAATGGTAGTTAAGTGAGGTGGCTTTACCTCTAAACACCCAATAAGAAAACGCGGTATAGGCTAAAATAATCGGCACGACTACGACCGCACCCAGTAAAATCACGGTTAAAGATTCGGGGGCTGAAGCGGCCTGCCAAATAGTCATTTGTCCCGGAACCACATAGGGGAAGAAGCTAAAGCCAAGTGCGCTAAAACACAGCAAGAAGATTAACATGACCAGCATAAATGGTAGCCAGCAGTGGCGATCATTGGCTTTGGGTAAGCGGTTTAGCAAGATATCGTTGAAGATAAAGGCAGCGAAACATACGACCGGGATCAATAATACAAACATGACCAAGGGGAAGTCGAACCAACGATCAAATACCCCTGGATTGACCAGCGGATTCACCAGCGAAACCGCTAGAACGCCAATAAAGCAAAGTCGGCCAGTGATTTTTGCCCATCTTACCGCGCGCTGCTGTAATTCACCTTCTGTTTTCATTACCAACCACGCTGAACCTATGTAGCTATAAGCTGCGGTGACGCCAAGGCCACTGAGCAAGGCAAACAGATGAGCACTGATGCTATTTTCAAACCCCATCACATAGAGGCCTAACATATAACCTTGGGCAATGGTGGTGAGAATTGAGCCGGCTTTAAAGGTTCTATCCCAAGCGAGCTTATAATCGATGGCTGCCTTGGCTCTAAAGTCGAAGGCGACACCACGCATAATAAGTCCGATCAACATAATTGCGACCGGTATATAAAGGTGATAAAGCACGATGCTATGTGCAGCCGGAAAAGCAATCAGCAAAATGCCGATTGCTAATACCAACCAGGTTTCATTGGCATCCCAGAATGGACCAATCGAAGCTATCATGGTATCGCGTTGGGCTTCGTCGGTTTCGCCTAATGGCAGTAAAATACCAACCCCAAGATCGTAGCCATCCAAGATAGCGTAGACCAATACCGAGAGCCCCATCAGGCCAATAAAGATAATGGCTAACCAGTATGCATCAATCATACTTTGCTACTCCCTTTGTGATTCTCTAAATTTGGCTCGATATGGCTAAGACTGGCATCGGCCTGCGGTGAGCTAGTTTCAAACTCTTCTACTTTGACAGCCTTACGTGCCATCGATAATAGGGTATGGATGTAGGCCCACAACAAGAAGGCGTAAACCACTAAATACATGATTAATGAAAAACCTACATTTGCCGCAGGTAGGCTGGTGACAGCGTCTTCGGTGCGAAGTACTCCGGTGACCAACCACGGTTGGCGACCTATTTCAGTGACATACCAACCAGCGAGGGTGGCGACCCAACCACAGAAGGTGGTAGCAACTAAGATCTTTAAGGTCCAGTTAGGGAGTTTGCCTCGGCGGAGCAAGCAATAACTACTAAACCAGCTGAGGGCGATCATCAATAAGCCCATGCCGACCATGACCCGGAAGCCCCAGAACACTGGGGCTACTGGGGGATGGTTATTTTCAAACTCATTTAGCCCTTTAATTTCACCCTCTAAGTCATGGGTTAAAATGAGGCTGGCTAAATTGGGAATAGCGATGGCATATTTGTTGGTTTGGGTTTCTTTATCGGGCAATGCAAATAGCAGTAGTGGTGCGCCTTTCTCGGTATGCCAAATACCTTCCATCGCGGCAATTTTTGCTGGTTGATGTTCTAGGGTGTTTAAACCGTGAAAATCACCAACCACTGCTTGAGTTGGTGCTAACACCGCGGCCACCAGTAAACTTACTTTTAAGGTGAGTCGAGGGGCTTTTTTCACATCCCCTTTGAGGATCCGGTAAGCAGAAATACCAGCTATAAAGAAAGATGCGGTGAGTCCCGAAGCTATCAACATATGGGTGAGTCGATAGGGGAATGATGGGTTGAAAATAATCGCCAACCAATCGGTGGGGTGAGCGACGCCATCACGCATTTCAAAGCCTGCTGGGGTTTGCATCCAGGAATCCAGCGCTAAAATCCAAAATGCCGATAGGCTGGTGCCAATCGCCACCAGCACGGTGGCTAAGGTATGAATTTTATTGGGAACCCGTTTAATACCAAATAGCATGATACCGAGGAAAGTTGCTTCTAAGAAGAAGGCGGTTAGTACCTCATAGCCAAGCAGTGGTCCGGCAATATTGCCCACGGTTTCCATATAACCTGGCCAGTTGGTGCCAAATTGAAAAGACATGGTGATCCCGCTGACCACACCAATGGCGAAGGATAAGGCAAAAACCTTCACCCAAAAACGGTAGGCTCGCATCCAAATTGGCTTACCAGTCATATCGTGGCGAACTTTAAAAAATACTAAAAACCAACACATCGCAATGGTGATGGTTGGAAATAGGATGTGAAAGCTAATATTGGCTGCAAATTGCATCCTGGATAATATCAGGGCATCAAACATGGTTTGCCTCATCGAAGGTTAATAATTTACGGGTTGGTGCCAGTTCCATTGTTACCAACGATTTTGTCTTTTAATTCAATAATCTTGCTAATTCCTGAACCCATTTTCATCAAACTTTGTAGAGTCTCGGGGCTCATGTTGTTTAAGGTATTCGACCATTGCGTGATTAATTCCAACAAGTCATGGATTTCAGCCATTTTTTGTTGGGTATAGCGATCCGCTTCATTTTCTGGAGGGTCGATTAAATTAGAACGTAACAGCGACAGGGTTGGATCTACTTCTCGCTTAGTTCTTTCTTCAAATACTGTTTTAGCCATCTCCCAAATTGAACCCGCAGCGGTAAAAAACTCTCGGCGCTGGCCTGCTTGATGGCTTAATTTAACTAGGCGCCATGATTGCAGCTCTTTTAAGGCCATGCTTACATTGCCTCGGCTAATCCCAAGTTGTTCCATAATTTGTTCGGCATGCAAGGGCTGTTGGTTGATCACCAATAAGGCGAGAATTTGTCCAACGGTGCGGTTAAAGCCCCAGCGACTGCCCATTTCGCCAAAATGAAGTACAAAAGCCTGGCTCTTCTCTGATAATTGCATCGGGCCGATTCCTTATTATTGAACTTTCAGAAAACGCTGAAACCTTATATTAAAATTGATTTAAGTCAATCTTTTTGGTTTTAAATGAGTGTCTATTCTAAAATTTGCGCTGGGTTAAAGATTTTTGAGGGAAATTGTTGTTGCTGATTTTTATTTGAGGTTTTTCGGCTACTGATTTGAATCGTTGAAGAAAAACCCTAAAAGATAATTTAGGGTTTTATGCGGTTTCAGCGATTAAGTGCGAATGTTTAGTATCTTCTGCTTATTTAATGGCTGATCATCCAGGGACGCATGGAAGGAAACATTTTTTCTCCCTTGGCGGTATAAAATAGTTTTGAAGCACCTCGTTTGTGATGCTGACAGCCGCAGCCTTTTTTTAAGCGTTCAGTATTTTCTGCTCGGCTATCAATGGTTGAATGTTGCGGTTCATGTCTTGCTTGTTCGTTGCGGGCGATCGCCTGCTTGGTTTCTGCGGCCATATCTAATACTGTTGGCGGCAAAATAATTACCCTTGGTGCTAACTGATTGCACTGTGGGCAAGCGGCCGGTTTAGCGCAGTCGTCTAAGGCAGCAAGTTGGTAAAATGCGCCATGTTCGGCACATTTATAGTCATAAACAGGCATGGTTCACCTCTCTTATTTATCTAGATCTGGGGCTAAAGGCATATCGACACTGCCATCTAAATATTTTGTTGGACCTTCGGCGTTGGGTTTTATATCGAACTCGAAGATGTCGGTAGGTAACCAGAGGGTTGCGCAAGAGTTTGGCACATCGACCACGCCACTGAGATGTCCTTGTACTGGTGCTGTGCCGAGTAAAGAGTAGGCCTGAGCACCACTGTAACCAAATTTCTTCAGGTATTCGATGGCGTTTAAGCAAGCTTGACGATAGGCCACATTGGCATCTAAATAATGTTGTTTGCCATGTTCATCTACCGAGATTCCTTCGAAAATCAGATAGTCATCGTAGCGAGGTGTAATTGGACTGGGTTTAAAAATGGGGTTTTTAATCGCGTATTTTGCCATGCCATCTTTGATTAAATTGACGCGAAGATGGATCCAACCTGCCATTTCAATGGCCCCACAGAAAGTGATTTCACCATCGCCTTGGCTAAAGTGTAAATCACCCACCGATAAACCTGCATCTTTAACATAAACTGGGAAGTAGATTTTTGAGCCACGTGATAAGTCCTTAATATCACAGTTACCACCATGTTCACGGGGGGGCACGGTTCTGGCTGCTTCTTCGGCGGCGACTTTCGCCTGATCGGGTTTCATTTTTCCCATGTGAGCCGTTGGTGCATAGGGAAGGGCGGCCAGCATTGGTACCCGCTCGGGGTTGGTATCAAATAGTTCTTTTTCCCGTTTGTTCCAGACGTCTAACATCTCTTTTGAGGGTAAACAGCCAATCAGGCCCGGGTGGATTAAGCCTGCAAATTCAACTCCTGGAATGTGCCGAGACTTGGTAAACATGCCGTTGAAATCCCAGATAGATTTTTGTGCTTCAGGGAAGTGTTCATCAAGGAAGCCTCCACCATTTTGTTTCGAGAAAAAGCCGTTGAAACCCCATTGTGAATCATCAAAGGTGCCAATATCGAGAATATCAACTTCTAAGAGATCGCCAGGCTCGGCACCCGTAACCCCCACAGGACCCGATAAAAAGTGAACCTGAGATAAGTCGACATCTCGAACATCGGAAGCATCATCATTGTTTTTTATTTGCCCGCCAGTCCAGTCGATACATTCTAAAATAAAGTCGTCACCCGGTTTTACCATTGCCGCCATGGGAATATCTGGATGCCAGCGATTATGCAGTTTTTCATTGTCGTAGGCGGATTGTTTTAGATCTATTTTAATGATTGTTTGTGCCATGGTTATTCTCCTTGAGTATCAATTTCCATGTATTGCCTTTACACCGACAAATAGGCGGCGACTTGGTTTTCATCTACTTCATCACGCTGAACGTCGTGAACGATTTTTCCTTTTTCGATAACTAAGATGCGATCCGCAACATCAAGGGCAAAGCTCAGTACCTGCTCCGAGACTACGATTGATAAGCCGCGTTGATCACGGATCTGTTTGAGGGTTTTAGCCATATCTTTAATGATTGAAGGTTGGATCCCTTCTGTCGGTTCATCCAATAGCAATACGCTGGGATTACTGGCTAAGGCGCGGGCTATCGCCAGTTGCTGTTGCTGTCCTCCTGATAAATTACCGCCGCGTCGATGGCGCATTTCCCATAACACCGGAAAGGTACTATAGAGGTCGTCCGGTACCCGTTTGGCATTGCTGGTGGTTAAACCCGTTTCGATATTCTCTTGTACCGTCATCGTGGAAAAAATCATTCGTCCCTGGGGCACAAAACCTAAACCAGCAGCCACTCGCTGGTGACTCTTTTTATGACACAGTTCTTTGCCAGCCAGCTTTAGCTGACCGCGGCGACTGGGGATGATTCCGATCAGTGATTTCATGAGGGTGGTTTTGCCCATACCATTACGGCCTAAAATAGCGACAATTTCATTCGCCTTGAGTGAAAAATTCAAATCGGATATCACTTCACTTTGGCCATAGGCAACGTGGTAATTAGTTAGCTCGAGCATGCTTGTTCTCCTTAATGTCCAAGGTAGACTTCAATAACTTTGGGATCATTTTTCACCCGCTGCATTGAGCCTTCCGATAAGACCTTGCCTTGGTGCAATACGGTGACTCGGTCAGCAATATCTTCGACAAATTGCATATCGTGTTCGATCACCAATACCGAACGATTCTTGGTGATGCTTTGCAGTAGCTCGGCAGTTTGTTTACGCTCGGCCACCGACATGCCAGCGACGGGTTCGTCGAGCATCAATAGTTCTGGATCTTGGATCAGCAACATGCCTATTTCTAACCATTGTTTTTGGCCATGGCTGAGTAAGTCGGCTTGCTGGTGGAGTTTGTCGCTGAGATATATCATTTCGGCAATTTCTGTAATTTTGTCTGTTACCGCTTGGTCTCGTTTAAAGGTTAATGCTCCCCATACATTGCGACCCCGTGGATAAGATATCTCTAAGTTTTCGAATACGCTGAGATCTTCATAGATGGAAGGATTTTGAAATTTGCGACCAACTCCTGCATGGACAATTTGATGCTCTTTCAATTTGGTTAACTCTTGTTGCTTAAATTTAATCGAGCCCTCGGTGGCTTTAGTTCTGCCACAGATTAAATCTAAAACGGTGGTTTTTCCGGCACCATTGGGGCCAATAATCACCCGAATTTCTTGCTCTTCTACATATAGCGATAGGTCATCGACAGCCTTAAATCCATCAAAGGAAACGCTGAGGCCTTCAACACTGAGAACAAAGTCTTTCTTATTAGGCTGAGACATTTCGACGCTCCTCTATATCTGTAGGCTCAGTGCTTGGCGGAGCAGGCTCAATCAACTCAAGTGCAACAGGTTGACCTTGACGAAAGCGGCTTAACCAAGGATGGATGTAACTTTGATAGAGTCCGGCTAAACCATCAGGAAAGGCTAACACCACGCCGATAAATAAAGCGCCCATGGCAAATAACCACAGCTCTGGGAAGGATTCAGAGAAAGTGGTTTTGGCTAAGTTCACTACAAGCGTGCCGTAAATAGCTCCCAGTAGTGATAAGCGTCCACCCACCGCACAGAAAATCACCATTTCAATCGAGGGCACAATGCCAACAAAGGAAGGCGACATAAAACCGACTTGAAGGGTGAACATGGCGCCACCAATTGCCGAGAAAGCCGCAGCGATACAGAAGATAAAAATTTTGAAATTAGCCACGTTATAACCAGAGAAACGAACTCGATCTTCTTTCTCTCGCATCGCAACCAGTAAGCGGCCCAACTTACAATTTTTGATGTATAAGGCGATAAATAAACACGCGAGTAACAAAGCTGCATTCACGAAATACAACAGGGTCTGTGCTGATTCACTGCGAATATCCCAAGTCAAAAATGTCCGTAGATCGGTGATCCCATTCACTCCGCCGGTATAACCCTGTTGGCCAATAATTAATATGCTGAGGATGGCGGCAATAGCCTGAGTGATAATCGCAAAATACACCCCACCGACGCGGCGGGTAAACATTGCAAGTCCAATGATAAAAGCAAATAACATCGGTACTGCAATTACGGCTAGCAGGGTAAAGCTTAAGCTGTGGAAGGGTTGCCAAAACCATGGCAATTCGGTGAGCTGGTTCCAATCCATAAAATCTGGAATACCCGGTGTAGATTGGATGGCCGTAGCTTCCGGGTTGGAGGCTTCTAGTTTTAAGAACATGGCCATGCAATAACCGCCTAAGCCAAAAAACACCCCTTGGCCAAGGCTTAAAATACCGCCACAACCCCAGCATAAAACTAGGCCCAGTGCGACAAAGGCATAGGTGAGGTATTTACCGACTAAATTTAACCGAAATGCATCTAAACATAGCGGTAAGATAATCAAGATAAGCGCAGCCAGTAGCAGGTATTGCCACCATGCGATACGGTTTCGATTGTGCTCGGTTTGAGCTTCTATTGGAGTGAACATGGTGACTCTCCCTAGCGACGAATTTTCAATGAAAACAGACCTTGGGGACGGAGCATCAGAATGCCAACCACGGTCAATAAGGTGAGAACTTTAGCCATCGAACCACTGAGGAAAAATTCCATGGTGGATTGGGCTTGAGAGATGGTAAATGCCGAAGCAACAGTGCCGAGCAGGCTGGAAGCGCCGCCAAATACCACCACTAGAAAGGTATCAACAATATACTGTTGTCCAGCGGTTGGGCCTGTCGATCCGACCATGGTGAAGGCTGAGCCAGCAATACCAGCAATACCGCAGCCTAGGGCAAAGGTATAACGATCCACTTTTTCGGTATTAATCCCGACGGCACCAGCCATGGCTCGGTTTTGGACTACGGCTCGGGTTTGCTTACCTAAAGATGATTTTTGCATTAGTAGGTAAACGCCAAAGGTAATCACGATAGTTAGACCCATTACGAAGATCCCATTAATCGGGACTTCGATGATGTCGGTAATGGCATAAGAGCCCATCAGCCAATCGGGTAGACTCACGCCGACTTCTCGGGCGCCGAATACGGTGCGATAAACTTGTTGTAGGATCAGGCTTAAGCCCCAGGTGGCAAGTAAGGTATCTAATGGGCGTTTGTATAAGTGGCGGATCATGGCCCATTCCACCAGCGCACCTAAGGCGGCTGTGCAAATAAAGGCGAACAGCATCGCGACCAAGAAATAGCCGTCGTATAGTCCGGGAAAATAGTGAGTAAACAGTTGCGAAGTTAAATAGGTGATATAGGCCCCTAGGATCATAAATTCGCCATGTGCCATATTAATCACACCCATTTGACCGAATATGATGGCAAGGCCTAAGGCCATAAGAACAAAAACAGAAAATAGAATTAGACCGGCAAATCCTTGCATAGCAAAAATAGCGGTGAGTTCTGCACTGGTATAATCGGCAAACATAGCAAATCCCTCGTGAACGCTTGCGAAAACAGAAGTTGGCCTGTTGACACAGGCCATGAGTTTTTACTGATAACCTTCAGGGAATGGATTGGGTTCAATCAGCTCATCGGTCTCATAAACGATGTCATACTGGCCATCTGCTTTGGCATGACCAATTCGGGTTTTTGACCAAAGGTGATGGTTAGGGTGAACTCGTACATAACCTTCTGGGGCGGTGGTAAGCTCGATCCCCGGTGAAGCTTCACGTACTTTATCGATATCGAAAGACCCTGCTTTTTCTACGGCGGCCTTCCATAACCAAGGGCCTAGATAAGCGGCTTGAGTCACATCGCCAATGACAATGTCATCTCCCCAGCGTTTTTTAAAGGCGGCAACAAATTGTTGGTTGTTTTGATTGGTGAGGCTTTGGAAGTATTTCATTGCGGCATAAGCGCCTTGAATGTTTTCACCGCCAATTCCCAGGATTTCATCTTCGGTTACTGAAATTGTGAGAACCAATGGTTTTTCCTTGGTCATATCGATCCCGGCGGCTTTCAATTGTTTGTAGAAAGCGACATTGGATCCACCCACAACGATGGCATAAATGACATCGGGTTTTTTCAGCTTAATTTTGTTTATCACTGAGTTAAATTGGGTATGACCGAGCGGATAGTACTCTTCGCCTACGACTTTTAGGCCGAGTTTTTCGATGTGTTTGCGGGCAATTTTGTTGGAAGTGCGTGGCCAGATATAGTCAGAACCGAGTAGGAAGAAGCTTTTCGCGCCCTTGGTTTTTGTTACCCAGTCAATTCCTGCGATAATTTGTTGTGTGGCTTCTTGGCCCGTATAAATGACATTGGGTGACTGCTCTAAACCCTCGTAAAAAGTCGGGTAGTAAAGCATGCCGTTATATTGCTCAAATACGGGTAATACAGCTTTACGTGAGGCTGATGTCCAGCAGCCAAATACAGCCGCCGCTTTGTCTCTTACCAGTAGTTTTTTAGATTTTTCAGCAAAGGTTGGCCAATCACTGGCTCCATCTTCTTGAATATATTCAATTTTTCTACCGAGTATGCCGCCCATGGCATTAATCTGTTCGATCGCGAGCATTTCAGCCTGAACCGATCCGGTTTCACTGATCGCCATAGTGCCGGTGACCGAATGTAAGATCCCAACTTTTACCGTGTCATCGGTCACGGCGAGTCCCGTGGTATTAATAACATCGGTAGCGGGGGTTGCCGCTAAGCTGAGCTGAGAAACCAGCATCGCTGCGGGCAGCGCCAGCATTCCCTTGAGTAGTTGGCGACGTAAGCGTGTACGTAGGCCTGTGTTGGTGGTTTTTTGCATAATTATATCCCTATATGTGGTGGATGCTTTACCGAGACTTGGCGGTAGAGCCATCATGCAAAACTTATTGCGGGAGGGTAATGAGCTAATCACCCTAGGCAACTACGTCATTTGACGCATGGTTAACCGGACGGCATCGGGTTAGGGTCAGAGTGACAGCCAAGGCGCAAATAATATTTATAGATAACATAATAACTTACTGATTTTGTTGATTATTTGAATATTAAAATAAGGTGTATAGGCTTGATTCGTGCTTAAAATAGAACTTAACCAAGTGCTTGGAGTTAGTCAGGGATGAAAGACCAGCATGTATTTAAGGTGAGGAGGAATTACAACCGTTGGGTCGCGAACCAAACCTTAGAAGATTATGCCTTACGTTTTACCGCGAAGCGGGCCCGTCAGTGGTCGGCGGCACGAGTTGCTAATACTGCCATTGGTGCGATCTCTTTCTTAGCTTTGGAAGCGATTGGTGGGGCGATAATGTTGAATTATGGCTTCACCAATGCCTTGGCCGCTATCATGATTGTTTCAGCGATTATCTTTTGCTGTGGCATTCCTATTTCTTATTACGCTGCCCGCTACGGGGTGGATATTGATTTACTGACCCGCGGCGCGGGTTTTGGTTATATTGGTTCAACCATTACTTCGCTAATTTATGCGTCATTTACCTTCATTTTTTTCGCCATAGAATCGGCCATTATGGCTTCGGCCTTGGACTTGCTGTTTGGGATCCCTGTGAGTTGGGGTTATCTGCTTTGTGCTGTGTTGGTGATTCCATTGGTGACGCATGGCATCACTTTTATCAGTCGCTTTCACCTATGGACTCAGCCTTTATGGATCGTGCTGCAACTGACCCCTTTTGTGTTTATTTTATGGAATGAATGGTCATCGGTAGACAGTTGGACTCACTACCGCGGCAGTCACCAGAAAGTTACCGATGATGGTTTTAGTTTGCATTTATTTGGTGCAGCGGCGGGGGTATTGTTCTCGTTAATGGGGCAAATTGGTGAGCAAGTCGATTTTCTACGTTTTATGCCAGAAAAAACCAAGCGTAAACCTTTTTATTGGTGGTTCGCCTTGATTAGTGCGGGGCCGGGTTGGGTGATCATTGGCGCGATTAAAGTTTTAATGGGGACTTTTTTGGTGGTGTTGGCGCTTGATGCACAGGTTGACCCCCGAGTGGCCGATGATCCGATCCAGATGTATCAGGTTGCCTTCTCTTATGTGAGTTCTCAGCCTTTGGTTGCGCTGTCTTTGGCGGGCATTTTTGTGATTGTTTGCCAGCTGAAGATTAATGTGACAAACGCTTATGCTGGCTCTATTGCTTGGTCTAACTTTTTTTCTCGTTTAACCCATAGTCATCCGGGACGGGTGGTTTGGTTGGTTTTTAATGTGATAATTGCGCTGTTGATCATGGAGTTGGGTATTTATGCGGCGATAGAAGATACGCTTGGGATTTATTCGAATATGGCGGTAGCTTGGGTTGGCGCTTTGGTTGCCGATTTAGTGATTAATAAACCGCTTGGTTTAAGTCCTAAATACATTGAGTTTAAACGAGCCCATCTCTATGACATTAACCCGGTGGGAGTTGGGTCGATGTTACTGGCATCGTTGATTGGTATTTATTGTTATAGTGGAAACTTAGGCGCTTTGGCTCAATCCTTATCGCCATTTATAGGTTTAAGCGTGGCTTTTGTTTGTTCTCCGCTCATTGCTATCTTAACCAAAGGACGTTATTACCTCGCTCGCGAACCCAATTTGGTCGCGCTTAAACAAACCGATTGTACCGTTTGCCAAAATAATTTCGAACCGGAAGATCTCGCTTTCTGCCCTGCCTACGGGGGCGCGATATGTTCATTATGCTGCACCCTTGATGCGCGTTGTCATGACCAATGTAAAAGCAATGCTCGTTTCGCTCAGCAACTAAGCCAGTTTGTGGCCTTAGTTTTACCTAAGTCGGTATCTTCGTTAATGAATACTCGTTTATTACATTTTTCGGGCTTGATGTTTTTGATTGCATCCTTGGTCGCGGGTTTATTCTATTTGGTGTACTTACGGATCCCCAGTGATGATATGACGACTCAGTTGGTGGTGTCGGGAACTCTGAGTCAGGTGTTTTTTCTATT
Source organism: Agarivorans sp. QJM3NY_30 (assembly GCF_050870855.2). Classification (GTDB taxonomy): domain Bacteria; phylum Pseudomonadota; class Gammaproteobacteria; order Enterobacterales; family Celerinatantimonadaceae; genus Agarivorans. The sequence continues at coordinate 5,051,511 of NZ_CP194038.2, forward strand.
GATGATCATTGTTGGGGTATTGGTTTGGTTATTTGTGTTAGCCAACGACAGTCGTCAATTTGCCTTAGATGAATCAAAACGCCAGACGCAACTGTTAAGCCGAGAAATTGCCGCTCACGAAGCCACCGATCTGGCTTTACAGCAAGCCAAAGAAACTGCCGAGTCGGCCAATCAGGCGAAGAGTCGCTACTTAACCAGTATTAGTCATGAGCTAAGGACACCACTCAACTCAATCCTCGGTTATGCTCAACTATTAGAAAATAGCCATGATTTAGCCAAGCCCTATCTTAGTAAGGTGGCTTTGATTAAACGAAGTGGTGAACATCTTGCCGATATCATCGAAGGTTTATTAGATATTTCAAGAATAGAAGCGGGGCGGTTAGAACTACATCGAGATCAGGTTGCGATTGCCGATTTACTGGATGATTTGGTGGCAATGTTTAGTTTACAGGCGAAAGAGAAAGGGATTGAGTTTTACTATCATCCTAGCCGCTATTTACCAAAATGGGTGACCTCCGATGAAACCCATTTACGACAAATCTTAATTAATTTGTTATCCAATGCCGTCAAGTTTACCGCTCAAGGTTCGGTATCATTTGCAGTACGTTATCGAAACCAAGTGGCCGAATTTACCATTAGTGATACCGGCTTTGGGATTGATGAGCAAGATCTTGAACGTATCTTTCGTCCTTTTGAGAGGGGACGTAAGCCGGGACAGGCCCATAGTCCGGGCACTGGCTTGGGTTTAACTATCACTCAACTATTGACCGATATTATGGGCGGAGATCTCAATGTAAGTAGCAAGGCTCAGCAAGGCAGTGTTTTTAAACTGAGTTTGATGTTATCTAGTATCGATAGCCCAGTGCGACCGCTACTCAGGCCTCGAAAAATCGCTGCCATTGAAGGTGAAAGTAAAACGGTGATGGTGGTGGATGATGATGCCAATCATCGCGGCTTAGTGGTCGAAATTCTCAGTCCTTTGGGGTTTGTTGTTTTAGAAGCGGTTGACCCTTATGCCTGCCTCAATCATCTTGGTCATGCTTATATCGACTTATATTTATTAGATATTTCGATGCCGGGTATGAATGGTTGGCAGTTATTACAGCGCTTGCGAGACCGAGCTATCACTACGCCAGTGATTATGGTCTCTGCTGATGCCACCGAAACGCTACCCAGTGAGTATATTGATAGAGCGGATAAGCTTGCCCTATATAATGGCTATTTAGCGAAGCCACTTCGTGACTATTTGCTGTTAGACAAAATAGCGGAAATACTCAATCTTCAATGGCGCTATGCCACGTCGCAGCCAGCTCATGTGATAGCGCCGCCTGCGGTTCCCGTGCAACAAGCGATAGCTTCGGCAAGCGTTGAGCCCTTAAAACAAATTGTCGATATGGCCCAGCTTGGTTTTGTGCAGGGTATTGAAGAGTTGCTGATTAGCTTAGACAAACAACAACAAGATAGTGCTTTGGTTCGCTCGTTAAGGGCCGAATTGGCGAACTATCAGTTTTCTAATATTCAACTTATTTGTAAAAAGGCACTGGCACAATGAGTCGCGAGGAGTCAAAAGGAATTATCTTGGTGGTCGATGATGCTACCGAGTCTTTAGCTATGTTAAATACAGCCTTAGTCAGCCAAGGGTATACGGTGCTGGTTGCTATGGATGGATTACAGGCTTTAAATATTGCTGCCCGAATGGTACCAGATGTGGTGTTAATGGATGCCCTTATGCCCAATATGGATGGCTTTGAAGCATGCTTGTTATTAAAACAAAATAAACAGTTAAGTGATGTGCCAGTGATTTTTATGACTGGTTTAAGTGACAGTGAATCGGTGGTAAAGGGGCTGGAATCTGGCGGTGTTGATTATATTCAAAAACCAATTAAGTTAGAGGAGTTATTCGCACGAATTAAAGTTCATCTGGGGAATTCGCGTTTAACTCGCAGTGCCCATAGTGTATTAGAAGAGATCGCTCAGGCGACATTTACTTTTAATTTGAATAGCCATATTGTTTGGGCCAGCTCTAAGGCGAAGGATTTATTACAAAGTGCAGGGATTACTGCTAGTCTTGAATCGCCAAAACTTAATCAACAGTTAGCGGACTGGTTATCATCGATGCCTGATAAACATAGTTTGTTGACGATTCATCAGTTAAATATGTCATTAAAAGTTAGGTATTTAGGTGAGTCTGCACCAGGTGAGCACTTACTACGGATTATCAATGATGATGACGTGAGTGTGCGAGAGTCATTGCGTCAGCGTTTTAAGTTAACCGAGCGAGAATCTGAAGTATTGCTTTGGTTAACCAGAGGCAAGACCAATCGAGAAATCGCGCAGATTTTGTCGATGAGCCCGCGTACGGTTAACAAACACTTAGAGCCAATATTTCAAAAGTTAGCCGTTGAAAATCGCACCACCGCCGCTGCGATTTGTCTTGAATACTTGAATCAGCGTTAACTGGTTTTTTAGGTTTTGCAGATCAAATCGAACAATAATTTAATCTTTTCGAGCATATACAACTAAGCGGAGGTGGCGGTCAGCATCGACGGTCATTGATGTGTGTTCAAATGCGATATTCTGCTCGTTAATTGTAAATGTCTTCGTTCCATGGCAGGGAGCATGAACGTCATGCCTGTTCCACCATTCTCTAAAGTCAGGTGATGTTTTCTGCAAATTTGTCACTAGAGCTTGAATATCTGATTCTTGGGTAGCAAGGGCGTAATCCCGTCTAAAGCTAGAAAGCATCTGTATGGCTTGATTTTTCCAGTTGTGTAACCGTTCTCTTAGGCTTGCGTCAGTAAATAGCATCCACAATAAGTTGCGCTGGTTTGCTGGATGGCTATCAAAGCCAAAAAGTTGGTCGGCTGGAGAGTTAAAAGCCAATACGTCCCAGCGTAAGTTGAGCACAAATGCGCCATGAGGAGATAAATCGTTCATTAGTCTTAGAATCAAAGGTTGCACTTGGCAAAACGTTTTTCCTGGTTCGGCTGGAAGCCGATTATGAGCGAGCAAAAATAAGTGCCTACGTTCTGCAGCGTCTAGTTTTAGTGTTTTCGCTAGATTATCTAGAAAAGTGGATGAAGCTTGGATGTCTCTGCCTTGCTCAAGCCATGTGTACCATGTGAGGCCAACTCCTGAAAGGGCTGCGACTTCTTCTCGTCTTAGTCCTGGTGTACGTCGGCGTCCTCCAGTTGGTAAACCAAGATCTGCTGGAGAAAGGCGTTCCCTACGAGTTTTTAGAAATGTTGCTAGTTCTTCGCGAGTTCGTTCTAGTTTGCTCATCAGTACTCTATTAGCTTAAGTAATACTATAAATGGTTAAATTGTAACACCATAAATGGGTGGGTAATATGGTGTTTTCTATTTAGAGAGACTAAAAATGAGCTTTGATCGCTTAGAGTGTGTGCAAAAATCTACTTCTGTTACAAAGTGTTATTCAAATTCACTAAGCATCTATTTGATTGCTCTAGGCGCTTTTTCTTTAGGTATGGCTTCTTACGTAACAGCAGGACTCATCCCATTAATTGAGCAGGATTTTAAAGTATCGGTCAGCTTTGCTGCTCAGTTAGTTACAGTCTTTACATTGGCTTATGGGATTGGTTCTCCAGTCATTGTTGCTTTGTTACCGACCAATCGCCAGAAAAGTGGAATTTTGGCAGCATTAGGATTATTTGTGCTCGCCAATGCAGCCAGTGCACTTGCCACAGATTTTATATGGTTAGTGGTATTTAGAGCTCTCGCTGGCATTGGTTCGGGGGTTTATCTTTCAATCGGTATAGCTACTGCTGCGTCTCTATCCCCTCATCGTAGAGGTAAAGCGATTGCATTAGTTATGGGCGGAATGGCTGCTGGGACTGTCCTTGGAGTACCTGTGGGACTTGTTTTAGCGGAAAATATGGGATGGCCTATCGCTTTTGGCTTAGTCACCATACTTGGATTAACAGCGTTGCTTGGATTGATTCTATGGTTGCCTGAATTACCTAATTATGACTCCGTGCCCTTACGCAAGAAGTTGTCATTGTTCGTTGACCGCCAAGTAACCGTAATCTTGGCTGTATCATTGTTTGCTGCTATCTCAAGTCTTGGTATGTATACATTTCTTGCTCCTCTTATGTTGTCAGTGGAATATAGTGGGGTACATTCTATTACCCCTTTTCTATGGATCTGGGGCCTTGGTGGTATCGCCGGGAGTTTCTTGGTTGGGCCATTAACTGAGCGCATTCACAACTCGCTCATGACCTTATCGATTATGTTAATTTTAGGAGCATCATTAATCATGCTCCCATTTATCGTAGCTTGGAGTGTTTGGTTGGCAATGGTGCCTATAGCCGTATGGGGGGCGGTTGGTTGGGCTTTACAGGTCCCACAAAATAATCAGTTGTTACATGTTCGAGATAATTATGGTGATGGTCATCTTGCTGTTGCGCTGAATGAATCTGCTCTTTATTTAGGTAGCGCTATTGGTGCTGCTGTTGGTGGCGTTATTTTAACATTATCATTACCCATGTGGGTATTACCTGTTGGCGCTGGAATTGTTGCTGTCGTTGGTGCTTTGTTGCAATTGGTTCAAATGCATCAAAATCGTCGTTAGTTTTGACATTATCTATGTCGTTCTTGGGCGAGTTTTTAAGATAGATTTGAATCCAAAGAGTTTAACTCTTCAAGAATGACTTTGATGTTCACTTAGCGGCAATAAACTATTGGTTTTTTTAGCTCTTAGTTATGTCCGCTCTGATTGACTCTATTTTATTGTACTCGTGTTCTAAAGTATTTTGGTATGCCGATTTTCATCGGCTTTTTTTACCTTGTGCGACAGATGTGCTCCAAATTTATCTTCGGAGTAGATACGGAGCAAGAATCGACAACATCCATCAAATTACTTCCCACCAAATAAAACAAAATTATTTTAAAATCATAATGTTGTTTTGATGCGTTTTACTCTTTTACTTGCCAATACAGAAGCTGCTGAAAATACGACTGAGTAAATCGTCGGAGCTAAATGCCCCGGTGATTTCGCTCAGTTGTTGCTGAGCGAGTCGTAACTCTTCAGCAAGCAATTCTCCGGCATGATAGATCTCGAGTTGGGTCTTACCATTGTCTAAATGTTCTGCGGCGTGTTGAATGGCATTAAGATGGCGACGGCGCGCCATAAAGTTACCTTCGCTACTGCCCTGAAAGCCCATACACTGTTTTAAGTGTTCTTTTAGGGTAGATAAGCCCAGTTCTGTTTTGGCCGAGAGTTTATAAACCGGGTGGCCGTGATCCATCACTACATTGAGATCTTCACCGGTAATATCAGCCTTGTTACGGACCACAGTCATGCCAATATTTGCCGGTAATTTGGCTACAAACTCTGGCCATATTTTTATGGGGTCAAGTTCGGCGGTGGTTGTGCCGTCCACCATAAACAATACCCGATCAGCATTATTGATTTCTTCCCAGGCGCGTTCGATACCAATTGTTTCGACCACATCTGCATCTTCACGCAGGCCTGCGGTATCGATGATATGTAGCGGCATGCCATCAATATGGATGTGCTCCCGCAATACATCTCGGGTGGTGCCTGCTATTTCGGTCACAATAGCGGCTTGTTTGCCAGCTAAGGCATTGAGTAGACTTGATTTACCAGCATTAGGACGCCCAGCTATTACTACTCGCATTCCATCTCGTAGTAGTGAACCCTGGCGCGCCTGAGTTTGTACTTCGGCTAGTTCATCGATGATGGCGTTGAGGTCTTTTTGTACTTTACCGTCACTCAAAAAATCGATTTCTTCTTCGGGAAAGTCGATGGCGGCTTCCACATAGATCCGCAGGTGGGTGACACTTTCAACGAGCTGGTGGATCTTATTAGAGAATTCTCCCTGCAGGGATAGCAAGGCGCTTTTGGCGGCTTGTTCGCTGGTGGCTTCAATTAAGTCGGCTATCGCTTCGGCTTGTGCTAGATCCAATTTATCGTTGAGAAAGGCTCGCTCACTAAATTCACCTGGACGCGCTAGACGGATACCATCAATTTGGCAAATTTCACGGATCAACATATCGATGACAACCGGCCCACCATGACCTTGCAGTTCTAGGATATCTTCACCAGTAAAAGAGTGAGGCCCTTTAAAATACAAAGCAATGCCTTGGTCTAAGGTTTCACCTTGCAGGTTTTTAAACGCGAGGTAGTCGGCATAGCGGGGTTGAGGGCACTTACCTAACAGGGTCTGTGCCACCTGTTCCGATAGGGGACCGGACACTCGAATAATGCCGACTCCACCGCGACCCGGTGCTGTTGCTTGGGCGACAATAGTCTCATTTGATTGCATGCGGTTTTCTCTTTAAAAATCGAACTTAACTGGGCGCAAAAAAAAGCCACCCAGCTCACGCTGAATGGCATTTTAGCATTGATACCAAACTTTGTGTTTAGCGTTTATGCAAACCGTTTTTCTCTAGGTTACGGTAGATCAGAGTTTGCTGAATTAGCGTGACCACGTTACTCATTAACCAGTAAAGTACTAGACCTGCTGGGAACCACAGGAAGAAGACGGTAAAGATAACCGGCATAAACTGCATGACTTTGGCTTGCATCGGATCGCTCACCGCGGTAGGTGACATTTTTTGGATGAAGAACATGCTTACCCCCATCAATATCGGCAAGATGTAGAATGGGTCTTGTACCGATAAATCGGTGATCCAGCCAAAGAATGGAGCATGGCGTAGTTCAACGTTTTCCATCAGAGACCAATACAAAGAAATGAAGATTGGCATTTGCAGTAAGATTGGGAAACAGCCCCCGAGCGGATTGACCTTTTCCTTCTTGTATAATTCCATCATGCCTTGCGACATTTTCTGACGGTCGTCACCGAATTTTTCGCGTAGTTCAGCCATCTTCGGTTGCAGTAAACGCATTTTTGCCATCGAAGTGTATTGCGCTTTGGTGAGCGGATACATAATGCCTTTTACGGTGAAGGTGATCAGGATAATCGCGATCCCCCAGTTACCAACAAAGCTATGGAAGAAGGTTAATAACTTGGAAAGCGGTTGGGCAATAAACCATAACAAACCGTAATCGACGGTTAAGTCTAAATGTTGCGCCGCATCGGCCATTTCAGTTTGTAGTTTTGGTCCGACCCATAAGGCGGTATCAAACTGTGTGGTTTGCTTGGGGGCGACAGTTTGCTGTGGCGCTTTGAATCCCATGAATACAAAACCGTTGCTTGCGCGAGAATATAACTGGTTATTTTGCTCTGGGTTACCTAACCAAGCACTCACAAAGTAGTGTTGCATCATCGCAATCCAACCACCTTGGGTTGAAATGTTAAGATTGTTTTTCTTAATGTCTTTGATGCTGTACTTGGAGTAGCGAGTCGATTCGCTAGAATACGCGCCGCCATGGTAAACCGGCATCACCATGTTGGTTGTATGCTCTTCTTCGGTTTGTTTTAGCTGGGTATATAGCTGTAAATTGAGGTTTGAGGCACTGTTGTTAGTGACATCATAATGAACGTCTATTTTGTAGCTGCCGCGGTTCAAGGTAAAGATTTTATGGTAGCTGTTACCATCGGCGTCTTTATAGCTAAGCGTGACAGTGAGTTGGTCGCTACCGTCCTCTAAGCTAAAATTGTCGCTAGAGACTGAATAAATCGGACGTCCTTTGGGGTTCGCATCTGGCCCATTAGCACCGATTAAGCCACTTTGTGCTACATAGGTGAAGTCAGCATTGTCTTCAAGTAAAATGAAGGGGTCGCTAGCATCTTCAGTAATTGGGTAGGCGAGTAATTCAGCACTTACCACATCACCGCCTTGAGCGCTGATTTTAAGTTTTAATACGTCGGTGGTTACAGTGATTAACTGGCCTGTAGCAGAGGCCTTGGTTAAGTCTGAATCGTCTTGATGTGCCGCGCTTGGGGGTACATCACCATTTGCATTAGTCGCTGCTGCTGGAGCGGTATTGGTTGCCACGACAACGGGTTGTGGGCCGTAGTCTTTTTGCCATTGCTGATAGATAAGAAAACTTACAAACAGCAACCCAATTAGTAGTAAATTGCGTTGAGATTCCATAATTTAGTTAATCACTATTAGTTTTTTTTGAACCGGGAACGGGATCATACCCGCCAGGATGTAGTGGATGGCATTTTAATAGACGTTGGCTCGCTAACCAACAACCTTTTATCACACCATGCAAATTAATTGCTTCAATCGCGTAATCTGAACACGTTGGCGTAAACCTACAGCGCGGGCCAAGTAGTGGACTTATCACATATTGATAAGCCTTAATCGGCATTATTGCGATGATTCGCAACGGCGCTTTAGTCTTCGCCATGATTTCTCCAGGATCTTGCTCAGTTCTTGATTACTTAAGTCTGAAATACCGTTCTTAGAAATAATCACTATATCTATAGCGGGTAGGTCATGTTGATGTAGACGGAAGCTTTCTCTTGCTAAACGCTTAATTCGATTTCGGCCGACGGCAAGTTTGATGCTTTTTTTAGAAACAGCTAAACCTAAACGGGGATGAGAAAGAGAATTATTTTTGGCAAGGATAGTGAGTTGAGGAGTACCCACACGAACGGGGTTGGAGAATACGTGTTTGAAGTGCATGGGAGTTAACAAACGTAACTCCCTGCCGAACGAATGTCTTAGCACGTAATTATGCAGACAAACTTGCGCGACCTTTGGCACGACGACGGGCCAAAACTTGGCGACCGTTTTTAGTTGCCATGCGAGCGCGGAAACCGTGGCTACGCTTACGTTTTAGTACGCTTGGTTGAAAAGTACGTTTCATAGTTATTACTCTTGCTAGCTAGTTTTTTACTGTACAGTCGGTGCAATTTAACCAAAACGGTTGGCGCACCGGGTAAAAAAGAGGCGAAATTCTAATCATTCACCCCTTCTAAGTCAAACGAAATATCGCTTAATCGTAGAGACTCTACTTAAAAAGATCTTTTGGATCCTGCGCGGCATTATAGTACCGCTATATATAGGTGCAACAGTTGTTATTGTTTAGTCGCCAGTATGTTTGGCGATACGAGATATAAACTGTTGAGTTCTTGGGTCTTTTGCCTTGGTAAATAGCTGTTCTGGAGTGCCCTGCTCAATTATTTCACCGTCACTCATAAACACAATTCGATCCGCGACTTCTCGAGCAAATGACATTTCATGGGTTACAATCACCATCGTTTGCTGCTGTTTGGCAAGTTGCTTTATTAAAGCTAATACTTCAGCGACCCACTCGGGGTCTAAGGCTGAAGTGGGTTCATCAAATAAAATCGCTTTACTTTGGGTGGCCATGGCGCGACCGATACCAACGCGCTGTTGTTGCCCACCCGATAATTGGCTTGGATAGTGATCGACTTTGTCTGCTAAACCTATATCTTTCAATATTGCACTGGCGCTCTCATAGGCTTGCTGTTTACTTTGTTGCCAAACCGTAATCAGAGGCTCTGCGATATTTTGCAGGGCCGTTAAATTGGCAAACAATGAATAGTTTTGGAATACAAAAGAGAGCTTACGCCTTAGCGCTAGAATTTCTTTAGCTGAGGTATGCGCTGCATTCACCATAAGTTGGTCGACTTGAATACTGCCTTGATCGGGATGTTCCAGAAAGTTGATACAGCGTAATAAAGTCGATTTACCAGTTCCTGATGGTCCGATGATCGCTACAACTTCACCTTCATTTATCTGAAGATCAACGTTTTTTAACACCATCTTGCCATTAAATGCTTTACTGATTTTATTGACTTTAATCATCTTAATAAGCCTTGGCTAAACGGTTTTCTGCGAGGGTTTGTAGTTGGGTAAACAGGGCTACGACGGCCCAGTAAATTAATGCTACGGCGAGGAATGACTCAAAGAACTTAAAGCTACTAGAGGCTTCCATTTGTGCTTTTGCCATAATTTCGGCAACACCTAAGGTGAAAGCTAAGGAGGTGCTTTTAATCATATCGATGAAGTAGTTCATCAAGGAGGGTAATGCGGTGCGCAGAGCCTGAGGCAGTATCACGCGTTTTAAAGCTTGAAGTCGCGTCATACCGAAAGCGTAACTGGCATCCCATTGGCTTTTGTCAACGGAGTTTATCGCAGCTCGTATACTTTCCGCCATATAGGAAGAAAAGTGCAGGCTTAAGCCGATTACCGAAGCGCTAAACGCATCCAGACCGATCATGATGGGGAACACCTGGGGTAGGCCATAATACAAGATAAATAGCTGAACTAATAATGGCGTACCTCGGAAAAACGAGATGAAAACAACCGCTAGTGAATTTAATAGCGGTAGTTTAAAGATCCTCACTAGCGCTAGAGCTAAGGCCAGTATTAAGGCAAACACGGCTGCAATTGCAGCCATTTCCATGGTGGTAGCCAAATACTTAAAGAGAATTGGCATTAGCTCCAGCATGTAGTTGAAGTCAAATTGAGACATTATTTGGTGATGTCCCCATCAAACCATTTTTCGGAGATGGCGCTTAGGCTGCCATCTTGTCGCATTTCGGCTAGGCTCGCGTTTACTTTCGTTTGTAGAGCCTTGCCAGCTGCGTTGTTGATAAACGGTAGTGCATTTTGGATGGTTTCGAAGGGTTGACCAGCCAATGCCAGAGGAAGACCTGATTTTTTAATCAGAGCTAAAGACGATACTCGGTCCATTACAAATGCGTCAGAACGGCCAAGTGCGACATCTTGTTCAATGCCGGTATCGTAAGTAACGATGTTTATTTGTTGGGCGCTGTCGTGCTTTCTTAATAATTGCTCAAAATTGGACCCTAAATTGACGGCGACCTTTTTGCCCTTAAGATCGTTAATACCACTTATTTCGCTGTTGCCCTTGCGCACCACAATTTGTGCGCCATCAATAACATAGGGCTGCGAGAACAAATATTTAGCTTTGCGCTCATCGGTGATGGTGATTTGGTTGGCAATCGTGTCGACCCGTCCGGTTTCTAACATCCCAAATAAGCCAGAGAAATTAGCGGTAACATATTCGACTTGCCAATCGTTACGCTTGGCAAGCTCATTCCACAAGTCCACTTCGAAGCCTTGTAACTTATCTTGCTTGACAAAAGTGAAAGGAAAGTAGCGTCCAGACATGCCAACTTTTACGGTTTCTTGAGCAAATACCGACCAAGAACTAAGGCTGATGAGTAGTACACTAATTAGCCAAGAAGATTTATTGAGTATTTTCATTTGTATTTATCTATGTTTTGTTTTTGCTGTGGATAAAAATACTACTTCAGTTCAAAATTACATACAAATACGCTGTAGTTATAATAAATAACGAAGCAGATATATACCGGATCCTATTTTATTCACATATTTGTTATCTGCTTGTGAATAATTCATAAGAAACCTAGAGTTTAAGCGGCTTCCGTTATAAAATAGACGGTCTTTTTGGTGATAACGCGGGGTCGCGA